>CALMYM010000054.1 GCA_937873675.1 uncultured Alphaproteobacteria bacterium
ACGCCCTTGGCGGTGATGCCGTGGTTGGCGGCGAAGACGGCGACAAGCGGCTTCTCGACCTTCGGCGGCGCCTTGCCGGTGTAGGCGGCGAGCAGTTCGACGATCTCCTCGAGCCGGCCGAGCGAGCCCGGGATCTTGGTCAGCTGGGCGTCACGGGCGCGGAAGGCGGCGACCGCCGCTTCGTCCGGACCGGGGACGAGATTGACGAGATCGCGGAAGTCGTCGAAGGGAGTGGCGGACATGTCGAGCCTCGGAGACGTTCGGATCGCCGCCGTCTATACCCCTCGCCGCGGCGCGACAAGGGAGACGGACGGACGATGCGGTCTCCAGGGCCGGGATCGAGCCGACGGAGCGATGGCGCGACGCAACGGGCGCGGCGTGATCGCATGAGGAACGGGGCGAGGCGGTGAACGACGACGCGCAGCCGACGCAAGACGCCGCATCGCGGAGCGAGCCGCAGGGCCCGGCGACGCCTTCGCCGAGCGAACCGGCCACCGGGCTCGCCGGCCTCGTCGCCGATTTCGCCGCCATGGTGCGCTTCTATTCGCGTCTGCCGCTGCCGCGCCTCGGCGCCGCCGACGATCCGGCCGCCCCGCCGCCGTTCGGTCGAGCGATCCGCATGCTGCCCGTCGCCGGCCTCGCCATCGCCGCCGGCCCGGCGGCGCTGCTCGCGGCACTGGCGCCGAGCGCCCTGCCCTCGCTCACCGTCGCCGCACTGACGCTCGCCACACTCGCCTATCTCACCGGTGCCTTCCACGAGGACGGGTTCGCCGACGTCGCCGACGGTTTCGGCGGGGGCTTCACCGCCGAGCGACGGCTCGAGATCATGAAGGACAGCCGCATCGGCGCCTTCGCCGGCGTGGCGCTGGCGGTGCAGTTCGTCTTGCGGGCGAGCCTCCTCGCCGAAGCGATCGACCGGTTCGACGGCCTCGGCGCCGGGCTCGTCGTTCTGGGTGTCGCGGTCTTGGCGCGCGTCGCGCCGCTCGGGCTCATGGTGGCGCTCGATCCGGCGCGCGCCGACGGGCTCGGCCGCGCCGCCGGTCGGCCGGAACCCGGGGCCTTCGGTTTCGCGGTGGCCGCGGCGGTGGTGATCGCCGTCCTCACGCTGGCGCCGATCGCCGGCGCGAGCGTCGTTCCGGCGTTCGTGGTCGCGGTCGCCGCGGTCGCCGGGCTCGGACTTCTGGCACGCGCCAGGGTCGGCGGCTTCACCGGCGACGTGGTCGGCGCCGGAACGATCGTCGCCGAGATCGCAGCGATGATCGGCCTCCTCGCCTGAGGCGCGCCGGCGGTGGGCCGCGTCGATCGGCACCCTGGACGGTCGTGCCGTCGCGCCCCACTTGTCTCACGTCCCCGTCCGCTCCCCTAACCCGACGATCCCCGATGACCGATCCCGACGACGCGCCGATCCGATCGC
The DNA here is from genome assembly GCA_937873675.1 of uncultured Alphaproteobacteria bacterium. Classification (GTDB taxonomy): domain Bacteria; phylum Pseudomonadota; class Alphaproteobacteria; order Rhizobiales; family Ancalomicrobiaceae; genus CALBKH01. Next base: position 1,415 of record CALMYM010000054.1, read on the forward strand.
CCTGTCTGAAGAAGTGCCAGTTGTATCCGATCGACAAGATCTGCCTCGGCTGCTTCCGCCGCATCGAGGAGATCGCCGACTGGGCGCGTTTCGACAACGCGACGCGGGCGCGGATCATGGACGAACTGCCGGCGCGCAAACGCGACTGGGAGGCGGGACGCGGCCGGCGACGGCGGTTCTGAGCCGGAATCGGCATTTCTCACGACAACCGATCTATGTACTTTCCCGAAGGGCAACTTCGTGATCTCATCGTCCGGCGCGACGGCACCCGGGGCGATGGCGGGTCCCGCGAGCGGCGCGCGATGCGGAACGAACCCGACTTTCGGTTTCTCTCACGCCCTCCCGGCGGAGCGGCGCGACCGGCGTCGGTCACACGGCACGAGGAGACGAAGGCCATGCGCGACACCATCGCCGGAACGACGCTCTGTCTCCTTTTCGCCGTCGCCCCGGCAGCTGCCGACTGTGCGACGATCGCAGCCGCGATGACCGCGGTCGAGGGGACGGCGGGTGTCCGCCAGACCCTGCACGCGAGCACCGCCGACGGCGGCGCGGTGGTCGCCGAGACGCTCAAGTTCCCCGATGCTCTCTACATGCGACAGGGCGCGGCGGCGAAATGGGTCCGGTTGCCGCTCGACGCCGCCAAGCGTCTCGAGACCGCCGAGAAGATGATGAAGGCGATGCCGCTCTCGGACTGCGCCGGACCGCGCAGCGTCGCCGAGGCCGGCGTCACCTACCGAGCGTTCGACTACGCCCAGCCAAATCCGCTCAAGGGCGGCACGAAGAGCCGCAGCTCGATCTGGCTCGACGGAGACGGCCGGATCGCGCGGCTGGTTCTCGAGGACGGCAGCCGGCAGATCTTCGAATACGGCGTGAAGGATGCGCCGGCGGTCGAGGCGCCGCGACCCGGCAAGACCAAGTGAGCCGATGCGTCGCCGCAGAAAATTCGCGGCGGCGATGAACCCGGACAAGAGTTCGAAGCACTCACCCTCATGAGGCGACGGCAACTCGCGTCCGCCCCCTCGCGATATCCGCCGAACGCCCCCCACCGCGATCTCCCCTCGGAGGCCCCATGTCGAACCGCACCCTTCTCGCCGTCCTCGCCGTCGCGCAGATCCTCGCCGTTCCCGCCATCGCCAAGGACGTCGCCGGGTCCAAGGACCACCCGCTGGTCGGCCGTTACGAAGGGTCGCAGATCACCGCCTACGAGGCGGTCGCCTTCGACGAGCAGCGGCTGGTCAACGCGCCCATCGATCTCGCCGCCGACGGCGAGAAGTTCACCGCGGCCAATTCGACCACGCTCGAGGGCAAGGTCACGCGCATCCGCTACGACGCGCCGAAGGATCGCTCGACGCTGGAGATCATGCGCAACTTCGAGGAGTCGCTGCGCTCCAAGGGCTTCGAGATCGTCCACGCCTGCGCGACCGAGAGCTGCTTCAAGGGCGCGGGCAGCCCCTATCGGATGGCGAGTTTCGCCGGCGACACCCAGGTCAACTATCGCTACCAGGACGGCGTTCGCTACGTGCTGGCCAAGGCGTCCCGGCCGACCGGCGACGTCCACGCGGCGGTCTTCGTCGGCGACAGCAAGACGGGCCCGCTGGTGCGCGTCATCACCGTCGAGGCCAAGCCGATCGAGACCGGCCGGATCGCCTTCGTCGACGCCTCCGCCATGGCCAAGGCGATCGCGGCGAACGGCCACGTGGCGCTCTACGGCATCCACTTCGACTTCGACAAGGCGGAGATCCGGCCGGATTCCCGCCCGACGCTCGACGAGATCGGCAAGTTCCTGAAGGCCGATCCGTCGGTCTCGGTGGTGGTGACCGGCCACACCGACGCCAAGGGCGGCTTCGACTACAACATCGATCTGTCGCGCCGCCGCGCCGCGGCCGTCGTCGACGATCTGGCGCGGCAGGGAATCGCGGTTTCGCGCCTCACCCCGTTCGGCGCCGGCATGGTCTCGCCGATCGCCTCGAACGACGACGAGGGCGGACGCGCCAAGAACCGCCGCGTCGAGTTGGTGAAGCGCTGACCGGTGGCCGGCACCTCCGGCCGCTCCGCCCACCTCGTGAGGATCGACGATGATCGAGACATCACCCGCCGATGGGCGCGACGCCGCGCGCCAGAAGGTCTCGCGCGGGCGTTCGGTGCTGCGGTTCTTCGTGGCGCTCGTCCTCGTCCTGGTGCTCGGCGACGCAACCGCCCATCTCGTCGCCGGGATCGGGCTCGAGCCACGCTGCGAAGCCCATGCGCGTGCCCACGCGATCGACTACGACGGTGTCGACCTGCGCCACTTCAAGCGCCGCAACATCGCCGCACCGCTCTCGCCCTGCCTGTTCAGCGACCGTACGCCGGCCCGTGCCGCGGTCCCGGTGCGCTGGCGCGAGCTCGGGGACGTCCCTTTCGTCGTCCGCCTCGGCGTACAGCCGATCGTCACCACCCTCGCGTTCGGCGCCGGTGCGGCCGGGCTGTGGCTGATGCTGTCGCCCACCGGCATCGCCTACCGCCGGCGGATTTCGCGCGGTCGCGCCGCGAAGTGATCGCGTTTCCGCGCGCCGGTCACGATGCCGCGTCGACCGTCTCGCGCGGCGGCCGGTTCACGGCGGCGAGGGCGTCGCGCAACACTTCGAGGCCGGCGCCGGGCAGGACCGAGCGCACCGTCAGGATGCGCCGCCAGGCGCGGGCGCCGGGGCGGCCGGCGAAGAGGCCGAGCATGTGGCGGCTGATATGCGAGAGCTTTGCCCCCCCCCCCCGCACCCCCGCCATGTAAGGTTTCCTTTCCGCCACCCCCCGCGGAGGGTCTGGATCCCTTCCCCCCTCACCGAAGATGCGGCGATCGACGGCGGCGAGCAGGTCCGGAGTCTCGTAGGCGGCGCGGCCGAGCATGACACCGTCGAGGGTGGTCCCGTCGGGCTGCGGCGCGAGCAGCGCCTCGGCCTCGTCGAGGCTGCGGATGCCGCCGTTGATCGCCACGTGCAGATGCGGGTGGGCCCGCTTCACATCGTAGACGAGACCGTAATCGAGCGGCGGGACGGAGCGGTTCTCCTTCGGCGACAGCCCCTGCAGCCAGGCCTTGCGGGCGTGCACCGTCAGGCTGTCGATGCCCGCCGCGACGATCTTCTCGACGAAGGTCGGCAGCATGACGCGCGGGTCGGCGTCGTCGATGCCGATGCGACATTTCACCGAAACCGGGATCGCCACCGCGCCCCGCATCGCCGTCACGCATTCGGCGACGAGGTCCGGCTCGGCCATCAGGCAGGCGCCGAAACTCCCCGACTGGACGCGATCGGAAGGGCAGCCACAGTTGAGATCGATACGATCGTAGCCGTGGCCCTCGATGATGCGCGCGCTTTCCGCGAGCTGCGCCGGATCGGAGCCGCCGAGCTGGCAGACGACCGGGTGCTCGACCTCGGAAAAGCCGAGCAGACGATCGCGATCGCCGTGGATGACGGCGGGCGCGGTGACCATCTCGGTGAAGAGCGCGGCGCGCTTGGTCAGATGGCGGTGGAAGACGCGGCAGTGCCGGTCCGTCCAATCCATCATCGGCGCGACGGAGAAGCGAAGGGCGTCGGCGGCGCGGGTGCGCGCCTGCCCTGCCCTCTCGCTCGTCCGGTCGCGCGGGTCGCTCATCGGCGGTCAGGCCTTCTTGAGGAACTCGGTGCGCAGCACCAGACCCTTCACCTTCTCGGCGTTGCACTCGATCAGGTCGGGGTCGTCGGTGAGGCGGATGTTCTTGATGGTGGTGCCGCGCTTCAGCGTCACCGAGGTGCCCTTGACCTTGAGGTCCTTGATCACCGTGACGGCGTCGCCGTCGGCGAGGCGGTTGCCGGTGGGAACCTTTGCGACGACCTCGCCCCTAGATCGATCCCTCCCCTCCTGTCGTGAGGCGCCCTTCCTACCGGCCACGGGGAGAAATTGGAAATCCCGCGACGCGGAAACGTCGACGGCCCGGCGGGATCGCTCCCACCGGGCCGTTTCCGGGTCATTCACAGTGGGCTCGCGAATTTCGGACACGTCCGAATTTCGCGAGCGTTGCGGCCCGACCGGCCGACGCGCGTTGGCGCTCGCCTTCACTCACGACGTTTCGAAGAGGTCGAAACCTCGTGAGTTCGGTATCACACCGTGCGGCGGATCACTTCGCGCCGACGTCGATCGGGGCGTACTTGCCCTCGTGCCACTTGTTGATGTCGAAGCGCGGATCGAGGATGTCGCCCTTCTTGTCGAGGGCGATGGCGCCGACGACGGTCTCGAAGGGCTTGCCGTCCTTCAGAGCGGCGGCGACCTTGGCCGGGCTCTCGGAGCCGGCGCGCTCGATGCCGGCGGCGACGGCCTGCACCACGGCGTAGGAGAAGAGGGTGAAGCCTTCCGGCTCGAACTTCTGCTTCTTGAACTCCTCGACCGCGGCGGCGGCGGAGGGCGACCGGCGCGGATCGGCCGGGAAGGTGAACCAGGTGCGCTCACCGGCCGGACCGGCGATGGTCCAATATTCCGGCGTCGCCAGGCTGTCGCCCATGACGAGGTCGAAGGCGTAGCCGAGATCGGCGGCCTGACGGCGGATGAGGCCGGCTTCGGTGTGATAGCCGCCGAAATAGACCACGTCGGCGCCGGAGGCCTTCAGCTTGGAGACCACCGCCATGTAGTCCTTCTCGCCGGGGTTCAGGCCCTCGGTGAGGATCGCCTTGAGGCCGTCGTCGGCGGCGGTCTTCTCGGCGATGGTCGCCAGACCCTTGCCGTAGGCCGACTTGTCGTGGATCACCGCGAACTTCTTGCCGGCGTGGGTCTTGGCGATCCAGTGGCCGATGTAGGCGCCCTGCGCGTCGTCGCGGACGTAGAGGCGCAGAATGGTCGGATAGCCCTTCTCGGTCAGCGCCGGGTTCGACGAGGCCGGGGTCGCCATCAGGATGCCGTTCTCGTTGTAGACGTCCGAGGCGGCGATCGAGGCGCCGGAACAGGCGTGGCCGGCGACGAAGCCGATCTGGTTGCCGACGATGCGGTTGGCGACCGTCACCGCCTGTTTCGGATCGCACTGGTCGTCCTCGACGACGATGCGCACCTTCTTGCCCTTGACGCCGCCGGCGGCGTTGATGACCGCGGCGGCGGCTTCGGCGCCGCGCTTCTGCTGTTCGCCGATCGTCGCCAGCGAGCCGGTCATCGGGCCGACGACGGCGATCTTGATCTCGTCGGCGGCGCGAGCGGCGGGAACGGACGGACCGGCGAAGACGGCGGCGGCGGCGAAAGCGGTGCCGGCGAGAGCCAGCGATCTGAAGACGTGCATCTTGTCTCTCCTCGGAGCCGTCGCGCCCTTCGGCCGAAAGACCGGCACGATGGTGGGACGGCGAATGTCGTGCGAGCGCCGAGGGTCGTCACGACCGGTCCGGCTGCTCGAAGCGGTGCCAAATGGCCACTTCTCGAGCAATCGAACAAGACTTTCGCCATGCGGAGAACGCAGACCTCCCCGGCACGGCATCACCCGCTTCGCATGTCACTGAAATCTCTGTGTGATCCTGGCCGACGGCGGTTCGTATCCGGGCGATGTCTGGAATCGTACGGAGGCGCGGACCGACGGAGTTTTTCCGCGGCGGTCCGATTTTCGCGCGTGGCGAGGAGAAATTTTCCCGGCGGAGCGGTGATCGCGGCGGAGCGGGGCCTCGCCCCTGCGTTCGACGCAGAGCTATGCGAGTCGATTGGGACGAGAGGCGGCACTGAGGCACATCCGACAGTGGCGGTGAGTGAGTCACTCCCTCGAAATCAGCCCCAGACACCGTCAATTGCACTGCTTCGATATGCTACAAATATCTGATAACTTTGTCTTTTTCCATAATATTCCCCTCGATAATCACTTGAAAAGAGATAACCCACCCAACAACAAACCAATTAATCCCAATATCACTGAAAGCAATCCGAGTCTGACCGCCACCCTGTTAACAGGACTCGAAGCTGACCAGCCCCACATGAACTCCCCTATAAAACCCACTTCCTCAAAACTGCACTCATACTCCTGTCCTATCTTTACCCCCAATTTGTATCGTGATGCATCATCCAATCGCACAATTCCAACATTGTTACCGGACACATTTCTAGCAACAAGTAATATTTTTTTATCTAAAATAGTCATCCGGCATATCTTACCAGACCTAATTCCAGGCCTATGAGAATAATGCACCCTCACAACATCGCCGAATACATCATCTTTGTCTATTTTGTCGACTTTAAGTGTTGCCTTTATCATACCAAAAGCCCCAGCCGCTCAGCAAAAAGATCGTTTCCAGATCAACAATTTGCTGATGATTCAACCGACTTCCTTGTATCGATGGCGAACCTCGGCGCAGCCTCCTTCAGCTCCACACCGGTCAACTTCAGTCGCAGCGCCTCGCGGATCAGCCAGGCGAGCTTGTGGCCGGCCTCGTCCGGGCTCATGCCGTGGGCGTGGATGTTGGAGAGGCAGTTGCGCTCCGAGTCCTTGCGGCCGGGCATCGGGCGGAAGGTCAGGTAGACGCCGAGGCTGTCGGCGGCGGTGAGGCCGGGGCGTTCACCGATCAGCACCGCGACCACGGATGCGTTCAGCCCCGCGCCGACGACGTCGCCGAGGGCGACGCGGGCCTGCCGGGCGAGCACCACTGGACCGATCACGAGCCCTTCGAGACGACGGGCGGTCGCCTCCAGCGTCGCCACCGCGTTCTCGTTCACCGCCGCCGCCGAGAGGCCGTCGGCGATCACGAAGACGACGTCGACGGGGCCGGCGGGGAGCTTCTCCGCTTCGCCGTCGGCGAGACGCCGGCCGAGGTCGGGGCGGCGCAGATAGGTCGGGCGATCGGGCGCGGCGGAGGCGAGGCGGACGACCTCGCGAGGGGCGAGCGCGGCGGCGAGCGCCTCGAAGTCGGCGGCGCCGTGCACCGCGTCGCGTGCGGCGGCGTGGGCCATCTGGAACTCGAGCAGCGCCTTGGTCGGCAGACCGTCGCCGGCGCGGCCGAGACCTATGCGGGCGCGAGTGAGACGGCGGAGCTTTTCCCAGGTGTCGACGGCGTCGCTCATGCCGCACCTCCGATGGCGAGGAGCCGCCGGGCGCTCGCCGGATCGGGCGGCAGGGCCGGCAGGCGACCGGCCGCATCGAGGAGGCCCATACGGGCGAGCCACGCCTCGAACTCCGGCGCGGGCCTCAGCCCGAGCAGATGGCGCAGGCGGACGACGTCGTGGTGCGACAGGCTCTGGTAGTTGAGCATGATGTCGTCGGCGCCGGGCACCGCGATGAGGAAGTTCACGCCGGCAGCGGCGAGGGTGAGCGCCAGGACGTCCATGTCGTCCTGATCGGCCTCGGCGTGGTTGGTGTAGCAGACGTCGACGCCCATCGGCACGCCGAGGAGCTTGCCGCAGAAGTGATCCTCGAGCCCGGCGCGGGTGATCTCCTTGGCGTCGTAGAGATATTCGGGGCCGATGAAGCCGACCACGGTGTTGACGAGAAGCGGCGAGAAGGCGCGGGCGACCGCATAGGCGCGGGCCTCGATGGTCTGCTGATCGACGCCGTGATGGGCGTCGGCGGAGAGCGCCGCCCCCTGCCCGGTCTCGAAATACATGACGTTCGACCCGACCGTGCCGCGCTTCAGCGACGACGCGGCGTCCCGGGCCTCCTTCAGGATCGACAGGGTGACGCCAAAGCCGGCGTTGGCGGCTTGCGTTCCGGCGATCGACTGGAAGACGAGGTCGAGCGGCGCGCGCTTCTCGATCGCGGCGATCGAGGTGGTGACGTGGGCGAGGACGCAGGACTGGGTCGGGATGTCGAAGCGGGTGCGGATGTCGTCGAGCATGGTGAGCAGCGAGACGCAGCTCTCGACGTTGTCGGTCGCCGGGTTGATGCCGATCACCGCGTCGCCCATGCCGTAGAGCAGGCCGTCGAGGGTGGCGGCGGCGATGGCCGCCGGGTCGTCGGTCGGGTGGTTCGGCTGGAGGCGGGCGGCGAGGCGGCCGGCGAGACCGATGGTCGAGCGGAAGCCGGTCACGACCCGCGCCTTGGCGGCGATGGCGACGAGGTCGCCGTTGCGACAGTGTTTCGAGACGGCGGCGACCATCTCCGGCGTCAGGCCGGGGGCGAGCTTCGCCAGCGCCGGACCGTCGGCGGCGTCGGAGAGCAGCCACTCGCGGAATTCGCCGACGGTCATCGTGGCGACGGGGGCGAAGGCGTCCTCGTCGTGGGTGTCGACGATCAGGCGGGTGACCTCGTCGGTGTCGTAGGGGACGACGACGTCCTCGAGGAAGCACTTCAGCGGCAGATCGGCGAGCGCCATGCGGGCGGCGACGCGGCGGGGGTCCCAGCAGGCCGCGAGGCCGGCGAGTTCGGCGCCGGAGCGGCGCGGGCTGGCGCAGGCGAGGAGTTCGGCGAGGCCGGTGAAGACGTGGGTCTCGCCGGCGTGGATCGCCTTGAAGCGTCGGGATCGCATCGTCGCTCGGCCCTCTCGAACGGTCGTTCGCGGGAGGATGCAACGGGACGGAGAGCGGGGGAAGAGGGGGACGCGGGATCGGCGCGAGGTCGCGGGGATCGGCGGATCGGCGACGACGGCGCTCGACGTATCCCTCTCACCTCCCCTCCCCCGTCATCGCCGGGCTCGCCCCGGCGACCCATGGGCCTTTCCCGGACGGCGTCGCCGCCGGGTTGCCGGGTCGAGCCCGGCAATGACGAGGAGGAGAGGCTTCCACGATCTCGGGCGTCGAAGATCAGGGGCGACCGATCGGGCGACGTCAGCCCCCGCGGGTCGGATGTCCCCTCACTCGCCTTCGTAGACCTTCTGGGTCTCGGCGAGGACCTCGCCGAGGGTGCGTCCCGGCCGATAGGCGGCGAGGTCGGCGGGGCGGTCGACGCCGGCGGGGACGTGGGGCGAGACCTCGGCCTCGCCGATCACGGTGCGGAGCGGGATCACACCGGCCCAGATCGGCAGGTCGAGGTCCTCCGGCTCGTCGCCGACACCCTTGGCGCGGACCTTGGCGGACGCCTCCTCGATCACCATCGAGATCACCGTCGTCGCCTTGATCTCCTGGGCCGTCGCGGTGCGCAGCGTCGCGGCGCGGCCGGGGAAATAGCGATCGATCATGCGGTCGAGGGCGGCGCGCTTCTCGTCGACGTCGTCGACGATGTGCGCCGTGCCGAAGCACATGGCGGAGCGGTAGTCGACCGAGTGGTTGAAGCCGCAGCGGGCGAGGATGAGACGGTCGAGATGCGACACGGTCAGGCAGGCGGGGGCGCCCTTCGCGAGGTGCCGAAGCATGCGGCTCGCCGAGGAGCCGTGCCAGAACAGCGTGTCGCCGTCGCGCCAGTGGATGGTCGGCGTCGCATAGGGCTGGCCGTCGATCGAATAGGCGACGTGGCAGAGCATCGAAGCGTCGAGCACCGCCCAGACCGAGGCACGATCGTAGCGGCCGCGCTCGTGCAGGCGCTTGACCCGGTTGCGCGGGGTCACGGGATAGGCGGCGGCGGGATCGATGTCGGTCATGGCGGATCCATCGGTTGATCTCTCTCACCGATAGGCCGCGGCGCCGTCGTGGGAAAGAGCGGATCCGACACGGCAGCGCGGGCGGCGGCGCGGTTCATACCTGGACCGCGGCCTTTGCAACGTCACGCGACAGGAGGATGATGGCGGTCGAGGAGACCCGCCCATGACCCTGCCCGTCCTCGGGATCGATGCCGACGACACGCTCTGGCACAACGAGACGATCTTCCAGCTGACGATCGAGCGCTTCATCGAGCTGCTCGGCAATCATGCGGCGTCGGATCATCTCGCCGACCGGCTGATCGCCACCGAGCGCAAGAACCTCCGCCTCTACGGCTACGGCATCAAGGGCTTCACCCTGTCGATGATCGAGACGGCGGTGGCGGTCGCCGACGAGGGGCTGCCGGCGAAGGTGATCCAGGAGATCCTGAGCCTCGGCCACGAGATGCTCGAACATCCGGTCGAGCCGCTGCCGGGCGTCGTCGAGACGCTGGAGGCGTTGCGCGCCCGGGGCCACCGACTGGTGGTGATCACCAAGGGCGACCTGCTCGATCAGGAACAGAAGCTCGCGCGCTCCGGCCTCGGCGACATGTTCCACGGCGTCGAGATCGTCTCGGAGAAGACGCCGGAGACCTACGCCCGCATCTTCGGCCGGCTCGGCGCCGGCGAGGCGCAAGCGGTGATGATCGGCAATTCGGCGAAGTCCGACATCCTGCCGGCACTCGCCGCCGGCTACTGGGGCTTCCACGTCCCCTATCACCTCACCTGGGCGGCGGAGGTCGCCGAAGTGCCGGCGGACGCGCCGCGCTATCGCCGGCTGAACGCGATCGGCGAGGCGCCGGAGCACCTCGCCGCGATCGGTCGGACGGGTTGAGAGCGTCGACCGGCGCCCCTTGCGGGCGCCGCTCGATGATCAGGCGGCGACGGCGCCGAGGAAGCGTTCGACTTCGGTGCCGAGGCCCTTCGACCGCTTGGTCAGATCGGCGGCGAGCGCCGCGACGCGCTCGGCGGCGCGGTCGGTGCGCTCGGCGACCGTGTTGACGCCGCTGACGTCCTCGGCGGCGCGCGAGGCGCCGTCGGCGGCGGAGCGTGCGGCGTGCGAGATGTCGCCGGTCGCGGTGGTCTGGAGATTGACCGCGGCGGCGATCGCCTCGGTGTAGGACGACGCCTCGCCGATGCGGCCGACGATCGCCGAGATCGCCGAGACGGCGCCTTCGACCTCGGTGCGGATCGAGCCGATCTGCTCGGCGATCTCGTCGGTCGCCTTGGCGGTCTGGCCGGCGAGCGTCTTGACCTCCGAGGCGACGACGGCGAAGCCGCGGCCGGCCTCGCCGGCGCGCGCCGCTTCGATGGTGGCGTTGA
>CALMYM010000055.1 GCA_937873675.1 uncultured Alphaproteobacteria bacterium
GCCGGCAGGGCATACGCCATTGCGGCGCTCTACTCGCATCCGCCGTCATCCCCGGTGGGACGCGAAGCGGAGGGGAAGGGGATCCATCGACTTTCCAACGAGTTGAGAGGCGAGTGGCCCTTCCCCTCGCGCGTCGCGCTCGCCGGGGATGCCGACCGAAAGCAAGCGGGCGCTCCCGGTCTCGCGGAAATGCCTTCTCGCGCAGAGGTCCGAGGTGAAGGCTCACCTCACGGTCCGCGTCACACCGGGTCGAAGCGGTTGGTCTTGGGGAAGCCGGAGGGCGGCAGGCGGCCGGCGTCGCCGCGATTGCCGAGCCAGTCCTTCAACTCCTCGAGGCTGCGCACATAGGTGCGGCCGGCCGAGTCGGTCCAGGTCAGACCGGTCGCTCCGATGAAGCACTTCACCGCGGCGATGCCGCCGTCGCGGTACTTCTGCAGCCGCACGCCCGAACCGCGGCTCATCTCCGGCACCTGATCGATGGGGAAGACCAGCAGTTTACGGTTGTCGCCGATGACCGCGACGTGGGTGGCGCCTTCCGGCACCTCGACGCAGAGGCGGGCCTCGTCGCCGGCCGAGACGTTGAGAACCTGCTTGCCCTTGCGGGTCTGGGCGACGACGTCGCGCTCGGCGACGCGGAAGCCCCTGCCCTGCTTGCCGACCACCAGGAGTCGGCGTTCGGGGAAATGGACGAAGACGTCGAGGACGTCCTGGTCCTGGTCCATGTCGCACTGGAGCCGGATCGGCTCGCCGTGGCCGCGCCCGCCGGGGAGGTTCGAGGCCTCCAGCGTGTAGAAGCGGCCGCCGGTGGAGAAGACCAGCAGCTTGTCGATGGTCTCGGCCTTGAAGGCGATGCGCAGCTTGTCGCCCTGCTTGAACTCGAGCCGCGACAAGTCGTCGATGTGACCCTTCAGCGTCCGCACCCAGCCCTTGTCGGAGACGACGACGGTGATCGGCTCGCGCTCGATCATCGCCACCTTGATGTCGGCGGTGTCGTGTTCCGGCGCGTCGGCGAAGGTGGTGCGGCGCTTGCCGAGCGGCGTCTCGGGACCGTACTTGGCCGCGACCTTCTTGATCTCGTAGGCGACGACCTTCCACTGCTTCTCGTCCGAAGCCAGGAGGGCGCGGATCTGCTCCGCCTCCTTGGTGAGCGCGTCGAACTCCTTGCGGATCTCGAATTCCTCGAGCTTGCGCAGGTTCTTCAGCCGCATGTCCAGGATCGCCTGAGCCTGGACGTCGGTGATCGAGAAGCGCTCCATCAGGACGGGCTTGGGCTCGTCCTCGGTGCGGATGATGTGGATGACCTCGTCGAGGTTCAGGTAGGCGACGAGCAGGCCGCCGAGGATCTCGAGGCGCTTCTCGATCTGGGCGAGGCGATGTTGCGAACGGCGGACGAGCACGTCCTTCTGGTGGTCGAGCCACTGGACGAGGACGTCCTTGAGGTTCAACACGCCGGGGATCGTGCCCTTGGAGAGCACGTTCATGTTGAGGGAGATGCGGCTCTCGAGCTCGGTGAGCTTGAAGAGGCTCTCCATCATCAGATCGGGCGAGACGTTGCGGCTCTTCGGCACCAGGACGATGCGGACGTCCTCGGTCGACTCGTCGCGCACGTCCTCGAGCAGCGGCACCTTGCGCTCGTTGATCAGCTCGGCGAGCTTCTCGATGAGGCGCGATTTGGCCACCTGATAGGGGATCTCGGTGACCACCACCTGCCAGGTGCCGCGATCGAGATCCTCCTTGTCCCAACGGGCGCGGACACGGAAGCCGCCGCGACCGGTGCGGTAGCTCTCGAGGATCGACGAGCGGCTCTCGACGATGATGCCGCCGGTCGGGAAATCCGGACCGGGGACGATCTCGACCAGATCCTCGATCGTCGTCTCGGGCGCCTCGATCAGCTTCAGCGCCGCCTTGCACACCTCGTGGGCGTTGTGCGGCGGGATCGAGGTGGCCATGCCGACGGCGATGCCGGAGGAACCGTTGGCCAGGAGATTGGGGAAGGCGCCGGGGAGCACCACCGGCTCGTCCTCGGAGCCGTCGTAGTTCGGGCGGAAATCGACGGCGTCCTCGTCGAGGCCTTCGAGGATGAGGACGGCGACGTCGGTGAGGCGGGCCTCGGTGTAGCGCATCGCCGCCGGGTTATCGCCGTCGATGTTGCCGAAGTTGCCCTGGCCGTCGACGAGGGGATAGCGCTGGGCGAAGTCCTGCGCGAGACGCACCATGGCGTCGTAGACCGCCTGATCGCCGTGCGGATGGTACTTGCCGATGACGTCGCCGACGACGCGCGCGCACTTCTTGAAGGCCTGATCCGGCGCGAGCCGCAACTCGCGCATGGCGTAGAGCAGGCGGCGATGGACGGGCTTCAGGCCGTCGCGCACGTCGGGCAGCGCCCGGTGCATGATGGTCGACAGGGCGTAGGCGAGGTAGCGCTCTTCGAGCGCCTCGCGCAGATTGACGGGCAGGATCTCGCCGCCCGGCCCGTCGGCGTCGTCGCCATCGCCCGTTCCGGGCGGAATCACTCGCTTTCCCATGATTCGGGATTAGAGAGTTCGGCATTCTGAGACAAGCGAATACCCGCTCGCCCGGGGCGATCGCTCGAGAGCGATCCCCCTGCTTCTTCATCGGCCTCGATCGCCGGCGGCGGCCTTCGCCACCTCGGCTTTCGCTTCGCTGGACGCCGCTCCAGGCGATGATCGCCTCGAACGGCCCGCTTCGCGCGGCGCCCGTCGGCGCCGGAAGCCGCTCACGCGGCTTCGAGCGATCCGCGCCATCCTCGCGTGGGTCGTACGAATCGCTCGGAAGCGATGCGAAAATGTTGCAGCGCAACATCGTCGAAAGTTGCATGATGCGACCTCATGATTCGTCGCGTCTGGAATTTCAATTGGCGTAGCGCGGCCGAGGGGGGACCTCGTCGATGATCTGGCAGTTCATCACCTCGATGCCGGCGGTGGCCAAGGCGGTCCTGGCGCTGAGCATCATCGGTACCCTCGGGCTCTTCCTCGGACGGGTCTCGGTCCGCGGTGCGAGCCTCGGCATCGGCGGCGTGCTCTTCGCCGGACTGTTCATCGGCGACCTCGCCAATCGCTCGGGCTTGAAGCTCGATCACGAGGTGCTCGACTTCGTGCGCGAGTTCGGCCTCATCCTGTTCGTCTACACGATCGGCATCCAGGTCGGCCCGGGCTTCTTCACGGCGCTGAAGAAGGCCGGCCTCAAACTCAACATGCTGGCCGCCGCCATCGTCTTCGGCGGCGTCGCGGTCGCCGCCGCGGTCCATGTCCTGGCCGGCGTACCGCTCGCCGCGACGCTCGGCGTGCTGTCCGGCGCGACCACCAACACGCCGTCGCTCGGCGCCGCGCAGCAGGTGCTCGCCGACATGGGGCTCGCCGGATCGGAGATCGGCCTGACCGGCCTCGGCTATGCCGTCGCCTATCCCTTCGGCATCGTCGGCATCCTCATCACCATCGTCGTGGTGAAGACCGTCTTCGGCATCGATCCGCAGCAGGCGGCGAAGGACTTCGAGGCCAAGCGCCGACACGAGGTCGCCGAGATCGAAACGCTCGACATGATCTTCACCCACGAGGGCTACGCCGGACGGGCGCTCGGCCAGATCCCCGGGTTCGACCGCGGCGACGTCGTCTGCTCGCGTCTGTTGCGCGGCGGGCTGCTGCGCGTGCCGCACGACACGACCTGGATCGAGATCGGCGACGTCCTGCATCTCGTCGGGCCGCATCACCGGCTGATGGAGATCGCCTCCCAATTCGGTGCCATTCACGAGAGCGCCCTGACCACCAAGGGCACGGAGCTGACCTGGGAGCGCATCGTCGTCACCTCCGACGGGGTGCTCGGCCAGTCGATCGCGGCGCTGAACCTCGAGGGCCAATTCGACGTCCGCATCTCCCGCGTCGTGCGCGCCGGCGTGGAGCTCATCGCGCCGCCTGCGCTCAAGCTTCAGTTCGGCGACATCCTCAACGTCGTCGGCCGGCACGAGGATCTGGTGCGGGTCGCCGATTTCGTCGGCAATTCCGAGCAGCGGCTGAAGGAATTCGATCCGATTCCGATGTTCATCGGTATCGCGCTCGGCATCGCGCTCGGTTCGATCGACCTCTCCTTCGGCGCGTCGAGCGTGCCGATCAAACTCGGCATGGCGGGCGGCCCGCTGCTGGCGGCGATCGTGCTGTCGCGCATCGGCCATTTCGGGCCGCTGGTGTGGTTCATGCCGCCGGTCGCCAACCTGGCGTTGCGCGAACTCGGCATCGTGCTCTTCCTCGCGGTCGTCGGCTTCAAATCCGGCGCCCATTTCGTCGAGACGCTCGCCAACGGCGACGGTCTCACCTGGGTCGCCTGGGGTGCGGTCATCACGTTGGTGCCGCTGATGGTCACCGCCTTCCTGGCGAGGCTGGTCTTCCGCGTCGACTTCCTCACCATGACGGGCCTGCTCGCCGGGTCGATGACCGACCCGCCGGCGCTCGCCTTCGCCAACGCCATGGCGCCGAACTGCGAGGCCCAGTCGCTCGCCTACGCCACCGTCTATCCGCTGGTGATGGGCCTGCGCATCCTGGCGCCGCAGATCCTGGCGCTGTTCCTGATGGCGGTGTGACGACACTCGCCGCCGCCTCCCCCTGCGGTGGTGGCGGCGTCGAATTCCAGTCGTCGTTCGGCATCCGACCGGTTTGGTTTACCACGGGTTAACGAAGGCGACCGACAGTCGGCGATGGATCGACGTGCCGCTGTTCCGAGTCCCGGCGAGATCCCCCGCTCCTGGTTCGCCGACGGTCCGTTCATGTCCTCGACATCGCCTACCGCCTCCGCATCCACGACGCCGCCGCCCGAGACCGGGTGTGCGGGCGGCTTCGCGACGGTGGCGAACCGGTTGCAGACGCCGATCTGGGTCTTCGACATCGACCGATCGCGGGTCGTCGTGGCCAATGCGGCGGCGCTGGCGCTGTGGCGGGCCGAGAGCGTCGAGGCACTGGCGGCGCGCGATCTCGGCGCCGACATGTCGACCTCGGTGCGCGACCGGCTGCGCCAGTATCAGGCCGATTTCGAGCGATCGGACGCCCGATTCTCGGAGATGTGGACGCTCTACCCGGAAGGCGTCCCGACGACGCAGCGCGTCGTCTTCTCCGGCCATCGCCTGCCCGACGGCCGCATGGCGATGCTGTGCGAGGCGCTCGCCGAGATCCACGACACACCGGAGCGGCTGAGATCGGCCGAGGCGTTGCTGCACACGTCGGTGATGATCTCGCTCTACGACGAAGAGGGCACGGCGCTCTATCGCAACCCGGCGGCGCGCGGCGACGTGGCGCGCGAGGGCGAGAACTTCGCCGAACGCTTCGTCGAGAGCCCGGACCGCGACGCCTTCCTGCGGCGCCTGGGGCGCGAAGGGCATGCCGAGGCGGTCGTGCGAGTCGTCACGCCGGACGGGACCCGCTGGCACGAGATCGCGGCGCGCGACTGCTGCGACGCGGTCAGCGGCCGGCCGGCGCGGCTGGTCAGCGAAACCGACGTCACCGCCCGCAAGATGGCCGAGGATCAGATCCGCTTCCTCGCCCACCACGATCTCCTGACCGGCCTGCCCAACCGGACACTGCTGCAGATCGAAGTCGAGCGCCGGCTCGCCACCGCCGAGGCCGCGGGGGAGCGCATGGCGCTGCTCTTCATCGACCTAGACCGCTTCAAGACGATCAACGATTCGCTCGGCCACCTGCACGGCGACCGGCTCCTCGTCGAGGTGGCGCGGCGG
Organism: uncultured Alphaproteobacteria bacterium; assembly: GCA_937873675.1. Classification (GTDB taxonomy): domain Bacteria; phylum Pseudomonadota; class Alphaproteobacteria; order Rhizobiales; family Ancalomicrobiaceae; genus CALBKH01. Next base: position 5,738 of record CALMYM010000055.1, read on the forward strand.
CTCGACCGCTCGGTCCGGCGCGACGATTTCGTCGCCCGTCTCGGTGGAGACGAGTTCCTGGTCTGCCTGTCGCTCGGCCGCAACGGCCGGCGCTGCGAGAGCGTGGCGCGACGCATCCTGACCGAGCTCGACGCGCCGATCCTGCTCGGTGGCCGCCGGCTCGTCGTCTCCGCCTCGATCGGCATGTGCGCCTTCCCCGACGACGGTCGCGACCTCGACACGCTGATGCGCCACGCCGATCTCGCCATGTACGCGGCGAAGGATCAGGGGCGCGGCCGCGCCGTGCCCTTCACCGCGGCGCTCAAGGCGGAGGTCGAGGCGCAACTCGAACTCGAGGCGAGCCTGCTGCGCGCCTTCGAGCGCGACGAATTCGAGCTGTTCTATCAGCCGCGGCTGTCGATCGCCGACGGGCGGATCATCGGCGCCGAAGCGCTCCTGCGCTGGCACCATCCGACCCGCGGCATGATCCTGCCGGGCGCGTTCATCCCGCACGCCGAGAAGACCGGTCTGATCGACCGCATCGGCACCGAGGTCATCCACGACGCGGCGCTGCGCCAGAAGGCCTGGGCCGACGCCGGTTTCGACATCACCATCTCGGTCAACCTGTCGGCCCGTCAGTTCGGCGACCGACGGCTGAAGACCAACATCGCGGCGATCGTCGCGGAGACGGGATGCGATCCGCGGCGCATGCAGATCGAGATCACCGAATCGACGCTGGTCGGCGACGACGAGACCACCGCCGAGACCCTGCGCACGCTGACCGAACTCGGCTTCTCCATCGCCATCGACGACTTCGGCACCGGCTATTCCAACCTCGCCACCATCCAGCACCACCCGATCGACACGCTGAAGATCGACCGTTCGTTCATCGCGACGCTGGAGACGCGGCCGGCACTCGCCGAACTGATCATCGGCATGTGTCATCTGCTGGGCTTGAGGACCATCGCCGAGGGTGTCGAGACCGAGGAACAGCTGGCCTGGCTCGAGGCGCGCAACTGCCACGAATACCAGGGCTACCTGTTCAGCCCGGCACTTCCCGCCGATGCCTTCGAGGAACTGCTCGAGCTGCAACGCGAACGGCTCGCCGAGGGCGCCGAGACGGTGGACGGCCGCTCACCGCTGTGGGACCTGATCCCGCTGGTCAAGAATCCCGACGACATCGACTGGGATCGGCCGGAGCCGGGATCGGCCAAGGTGCGCCGGCTCGGGTTGCGCAACGGCTTCGGCCACGCCTTCAAGCCTCGCCGCTGAGGAGCGCGCGGGAGAGCGCCGCGATCAACCCGTCGCGGGTCGCCGGCGGCGGCACGGCACGCGGCTCCCAGACGTGGCGGGCGAGGAAGTGGCCGGAGAGGCGGAAGCCGACGAGGATCTCCTCGATCGCCGCTTCGCCCCAGGTCGCCGGGTCCGCGGCACCGCTCCCGGCGAGAAAGCCGGGCAGAGCCAACAGTTTGGCGGCGTGAGGGGCGCCGGCCTCACGGGTCGCGGCGCGGCCGGTGCGCGGGCTCACCCAGGCGAGATCCTCGGTGGCGCCGGTCAGCGCGCAGACGCCGAGATCGAGACCGAAGCCGAGCGCCTCGATCATCGCCAGTTCGAAGCGGACGATGAGTTCGCCGGCGAGCCGCGGTTCTCCGAGATGATCGACGATCGCCGCCATCGCTTCGAAGAGTTCGGGATGGGGATCGCGCTCGGGCAACAGCCTCAGGTGCGCGGCGAGTGTCTGGACGCCGTTGAGCGCCACCGCGCTTCCCATCAGTTCGGCGGCGCGGGCGTCGAGCGGTTCGATCGCCGAGGTGCAGGCGTGTTCGTCGGGGGGGGCCCGCCACACCGCCCGCACCCGGTTGCCGACCTGGAGCGCCGCGGTCCACCGCTTCGACCGGCCGCCCTTGACCACGCCGAGGTGGCGGCCGTGATCGCGGGTCATGAGCTCGACCAACGCATCGGCCTCGCCGAGGCGGCGGCTTCCCAGAACCAGGCCGGTGTCGATCCATTCCATGCGGTCGCCGATCTTTCCTGCCGTCGCCGGCTCCGCCGATGTCGAACGGCGCAGGATCCCCGAGAGGCAAGTCTAGAGTGATTTTCGACCCGATTGCATCAGGTCGAAGCCCGCTCCGGTTCACGGGTGGAGACGCTTTTCGTCGCTCCTGTCCCTTCGGCTCGGTGTCGACACGCGCCGGCCGATGTCCTGCGGCCGCCGGGAGTACGAACGGGGGGCTGCCCCCGAGCGTCGCGAAGAATGAAGCGGCGGCACGCGGACCCCGCCCTTCTGCCGATTGCGGTGTCACCGAGCGCGTGGTCCACTCCTGCGACGTGCCCGACCCGTCGCGGAGGTCCACCCCGTCCGCGCCTTCTTCGCGAGTGGTGCCATGACACGCGCTGCAGCCTTCGCCGCCGTCTTCGCCGTGACCGTATCGGCGGCGGCACCGGCATGGGCGGCTCCCGTCTGCTCGGAGATCACCACGCGGCGCGAGATGAACGTGGTGATCCCGGCCTACATCTATCCGTCGACGCAGGAGCCCAACGCCAGCTACTGGAACAAGATCCTCGCCGACGCGGTGCGCGCCGGAAAGGTCGGGTTCCGCTTGGCCGTCGTCGTCAACCCATCGAGCGGCGACTTCACCACGGAGGACCCCAACTACACGGCGATCATCGACCGACTCGACGCCGCCGGCGCGTTGGTGATCGGCTACGTCTATTCGTCCTACGGGACGAGACCGGTGACGACCGTCCGAACCAACATCGAGGCCTATCGCGCGATCTACCCGAAGGTGAAGGGCATCTTCATCGACGAGGCGCAGATGGATTCGAGCCACTTCGGCTACTACTGGGCGCTGAGGCGCACGGTGAACCAGAATTTCGGAGGCGGCGCCTTCGTCATCGGCAACGCGCCCGGCTCGCAACTCTCGCACACCCGCTATCGTGAGCTCTTCGATCTCACCATCGCCTACGAAAACGTCGGCGGCGCCCTGGCGAGTTTCGTTCAACAGGACATCGTCCGTTACGCCAGCCCGTCGCAGATCGGCTACATCGTCAATGCCGTCGACCAGATCTCGTCGACCAGCGCTCAGACGCGGGCCTGCGGCATCCTGAAGTCGCTGCGCTACGCCCCGACGTCGACACGCAACGCCGGCTGGTGGTACCTGACGACCGACTCCGGCGCCAATGCCTACGATACGCTCGGCACCGAGCACGAGGCCTTCATGCAGGCGACCTGTTGGGCCACCAACCTCCACGCCTGTCCGAACTGACCCCGGCCGGGCGAACCGGCGAAGCACACACTTCGCCGTGGCGGCGCCGAGTGTCGATCTCCCTCACCCCTTGGGGAACTCCAGGCCCATCTCGCGGTAGCGCTCGGGGTCGTCGGACCAGTTCTCGCGCACCTTGACGAAGAGGAAGAGGTGGACCGGTTTCTCGGCGATCTCGGTCAGCTCCTTGCGGGCCGCCATCGAGATCGCCTTGATGGTCTCGCCGCCCTTGCCGAGGACGATGCCCTTCTGGCTCTCGCGGGCGACGTAGATCGTCTGCTCGATGCGGACCGAACCGTCCTTCTGGTCCTTCCACATCTCGGTCTCGACGGTGCTCTCGTAAGGAAGCTCGTCGTGGAGGCGCAGGAAGCACTTCTCGCGGGTGATCTCGGCGGCGAGCTGGCGCATCGGCAGATCGGAGATCTGGTCCTCCGGATAGAGCCAAGGGCCGGGCGGCATCTCGCCGGCGAGATACTTGAGCACGTCGGCGACATGATCGCCGGTCAGGGCCGAGACCATGAAGGTGCGGTCGAAATCGGCGAGTTCGTTGGTCTTCGCGGTGAGCGCCAGCAGCGTGTCGCGGCGGACGAGATCGACCTTGTTGAGGATGAGGATCTTCTTGCGGCGGACGTCCTTCAGCCGCTCGAAGACGCCGAGCGCCGCCTCGTCGAGACCCTTCTTGGCGACGATCAACACCGCCACGGCGTGGGGGCCCGCCGCACCGCCCCAGGCGGTCGTCACCATGGCGCGGTCGAGCCGGCGGCGCGGGCGGAAGATGCCGGGGGTGTCGACGAAGATGACCTGCGCGTCGCCCTCGATGCAGACGCCGCGGATCAGCGCCCGGGTGGTCTGGACCTTGTGGGTGACGATCGACACCTTGGTGCCGACGAGCTGGTTCAGGAGGGTCGACTTGCCGGCGTTGGGGGCGCCGATCAGCGCGACGAAGCCGGCGCGCGTCTGCCACGCCGGTTCGGCCGGCGCGGACTTCTTCGGCTCATGCGGCTTCGCGCCTTCGGCGCGGGCGTCGTCGTCAGACATCGGTGTCCTTCCACAGGCCCTCGCGGACCAGTACGCGGGTGGCGGCGTTCTGTTCGGCCTCGCGCTTGGAGCGGCCGGTGCCGTGCTCGCCTTCCACGCCGACGAGATCGGCGGCGATGGTGAAGAGCGGATCGTGATCGGGGCCGGTGCGCGAGATCTGACGATAGGTCGGCGCCGCGAGACCACGGCCCTGGAGCCATTCCTGCAGCGTCGTCTTGGCGTCGCGCAAGGGGCCGCGCGCCGTCATCATCCGCTCGCTCCAATGGCGCTCGACGAAAGCGGAGGCGACCTCGAAGCCGGCGTCGAGATGGATGGCGGCGATCAGCGCCTCGGCGATGTCGCCGAGGATGGCGCTCTTGGCGCGACCTCCCGACTGGGCCTCGCCCGAGCCGAGACGCACCGCCTCGCCGAGCTTCAGTTCGCGTGCCACCTCCGCACAGGTCTCGCGCTTGACCAGCGCGTTGAGACGGCGGGCGAGCTCGCCCTCGTCGGCCCGCGGGAAGGCGCGGTAGACCATGCCGGCGACGGTCAGCGCCAGGACGCGATCACCGAGGAACTCGAGACGCTGATAGCTCTCGGCGGCATTGCCGACGGCGGAGGTGTGGGTGAGCGCACGCACCAGCAGGCCGCGGTCGGCGAAGCGATGGCCGATGCGCGCCTCGAGGGCGTCGAGAGCGTTGGTAGGCTCGCTCATATCAGGTTCGCCAGACGACCCCAGCGGATCTCCCACGGCCAGGTCCAGAAGGCCCAGGGGGTCGCCCCCTCCTGGATCGAGAAGAAGATCACCTGTGCCTTGCCGATCAGGTTCTCCGCCGGCACGTAGCCGACCATGTCGAGATAGCGGCTGTCCTGCGAGTTGTCGCGGTTGTCGCCCATCATGAAATAGTGGCCGGCGGGCACGAGGTATTCCTGGGTGTTGTTCTGGAAGCCCTCGTCGTCACGCTTGAGGATGGTGTGGGAGGAACCGTTCGGCAGCGTCTCCTTGAACGCCTGCAGGCGGGCGCGAGCGCCCCAGCGGTCCTTCTCGACGAAGGGCTCGAGCGGCTCGACCTTCACCGGCTCGCCGTTGATGTGGAGGAGGCCGCGCTTCACCTGGATGCGGTCGCCGGGCAGGCCGATGACGCGCTTGATGTAGTCGGTCTCGTTGTCGCGCGGCAGCTTGAAGACGGCGACGTCGCCGCGCTTCGGCTCGGAGCCGAAGACGCGACCGGAGATCGGCGCCAGCGCGTAGGGGAAGGAGTACTTCGAATAGCCGTAGCTGAACTTCGACACGAAGAGATAGTCGCCGACCAGCAGCGTCGACTTCATCGAACCGGAGGGGATGTTGAACGGCTGATAGAAGAAGGTGCGGACGACGAGCGCCAGCAGCAGCGCCTGGACGATGACCTTGATGGTCTCGACGAGGCCGCTTTCGCCGGGCTTCGGTTCGGTGGTCTCGCTCATGTCGTCTCGGGTCCTCGGGGCTCGGTGGCGCCGGTGATACTCCCGCGGAGCCCGGCTCGCAACAATGGGCGTGGCTCGCTCACCGCGTCGGCCAGTCCGCCGGCCAGGCGGAGATGACGACGAAGGCCTGGGCGAGCGGGTAGTCGTCGGTGATGGTGAGGTCGATACGGGCGACGAGGCCCGCAGGCGTCAGTTCGGCGAGGCGCTTCTCGGCCCAGCCGGTCAAGACCATGGTGGGCTTGCCGGTCGGCTCGTTGACCACGCCGAGATCGCGCCACGCCACCCCCATCGAGATGCCGGAACCGAGCGCCTTCGAGCACGCCTCCTTGGCGGCGAAGCGCTTGGCGTAGGAGGCGGCACGATTGTGGCGCCGATCCGACTTCGCCCGCTCGATCTCGGTGAAGCAGCGCTGCGTGAAGCGCTCGCCGAAGCGCTCCAGCGTCTTCTCCACCCGGCGGATGTCGATCAGATCGGAACCGATGCCGACGATCATCGCGTCCTCCCCGGCGCCTCAACGCGGCCGCGCATCGTCCATCAGGCGGCGCATCTCGCGGATCGACGCCTCGAGGCCGACGAAGATCGCCTCGCCGATGAGGAAATGGCCGATGTTGAGTTCGCGCACCTCGTGGATGGCGGCGATGTGGCCGACGCTCTCGTAGGCGAGGCCGTGGCCGGCGTGGATCTCCAGGCCGAGATCGGCGCCGTGGCGGGCGGCGGCGCGCAGGCGCTGCAGCTCGATGCCGGCGAGACGCTCGTCACCGGCATCGAAGAGATCGCAATAGCGCCCGGTGTGGAGTTCGACCACCGGCGCACCGAGCGCCCGGGCGGCATCGAGCTGGGCCGGATCGGGCTCGATGAACAGCGAGACGCGGACGCCGGCGTCGACCAGCTTCGCCACCACGGGCGCGAGATGGGTGTGGCCGCCGACGACGTCGAGACCGCCCTCGGTGGTGCGCTCGGCGCGGCGCTCCGGCACGATGCAGGCGGCGTGCGGCTTGTGGCGCAGCGCGATCGCCAGCATCTCCTCGGTCGCCGCCATCTCGAGGTTCAGCGGCAGATGGATCTCCTCCATCAGCCGGCGGATGTCCTCGTCGCGGATGTGGCGGCGATCCTCGCGCAGATGGGCGGTGATGCCGTCGGCGCCGGCGTGGGCGGCGAGATGAGCGGCGCGCACCGGGTCCGGCCGTTCGCCACCGCGGGCGTTGCGGATGGTGGCGACGTGGTCGATGTTGACGCCGAGGCGGAGCATGTTGTCGGAGGTGGTCGCCATCGGCGGGAATCCTCGGGAAGACGGGCGCGCGACGCGGGCGTGACGCGCGGAAGACCCGAGACATAAGGGCTCGGCGAGACGGGAACAAGACGGACGGCGCGGATCAGGAGCGGCGGACGACGGCCCGCCCTCCCCTCGCGCCTCAGATGTTGCGACTGCCGGGCTTCACCGGCGGGATCGCGGCCAGTTCCGGCGGGAGGGCGTCGGCCGGATAGGCCGGGACCTCGTATTCGGCGAGCGCCACCAGCGGCACGCCGCAGTCCGCCTTGCCGGCCGAGCGATCGATGAGACAGGCGACCGCGACCACGTCGGCGCCGATGTCGGTGAGCGCCTTCACCGTCTCGCGCGACGACAGGCCTGTCGTGACGATGTCCTCGACGATGACGACGCGGGCGCCCTTCGCCAGTTCGAAGCGGCGCAGGCGCATCTCGCCCGCCTCGCGCTCGGTCCACACGGCGGGGACGCCGAGGTGGCGGGCGGTCTCGTAGGCCGGGATGATGCCGCCCATCGCCGGGCCGACCACCGCATCGAGCGGCTCCAGGCCGGCGGCGCGGATCTTCTGGGCGAGCGCCTTGCAGACGATCTCGGTCTTGTCCGGATACTGGAAGACGCGGGCCTTCTGGATGAAGACCGGCGAGCGCAGGCCGGACGACAGGATGAAGTGGCCGGTCAAGAGCGCGCCACAGGACTTGAAGACGTCGAGCACTTCGTCGCGGGTCATGGAGGATCTCGTCGTGGGAGATGGGTCGGCGGAGGGGATCGCGCGGGTCGGGGGGGATGTCAAGGGTGGGAGGAGGACGCTCGAGGCCGGTTCGCGCCGATAGCGGACGGTCAAATAACTTCGATGTCCTCGACCACGGGGAGCCACGCTTGGAAGTCGGCTGCCGCTGCGATATTTCGAAATCCCATCGGAGTAGCCATCAGCATCGAACCATCAGTGTTATCTATTGCTTCTTCAGGGTCCCAAAGTCCGTGCTCCTCGATTTCGGCAATGAGGGCATCGAGCTGAATGGCAGTATCGAAGTTGACCACAAGCACGTCGAAGCCAATCACAGAGATTTCATCCAATAACGCGGGGATAAGTGGGCGATTTGGCGCGCCATATGCTGCCACCATTCGACCGCCAAGACGGTTGTTAACCCTCTGTTGTCGCTCATATGCAGCATCGACCTGCGACCCAAGTGCGTTGGAGGTGAACGAAAAACGTCCATCTTCAGTCAGTTCGATCGTCCATGACATGGGTGGATTCGCGCTAAACCTCCCGATAACCTTTCGGGCAGGTCTATAGGACGCGGCTAATGATTGCTGAGTTGCTTGGAGCAATTCAAAGAAGAATAGTGCAATTTGTATGGCAGCCCTTAATTCATCGTAGCTCACTACCAAAGGATAGCCGCCGTTTCGTCGCCGCAGTCGGAGCCCATCGGGAGCCAAGATGTAGTCGGCATGGGCCATTGCGTTGCGGATGTCATCTCGAAAGGTGATTTCAAGCAATCGCGCCAACTCCGTCATTCCAACCGAGGTTGCAACTTCAGCGAGTCGCCGGAACATCGCGTTCGCGTTTGGGCCAATCACCGCTCGTGGCACCTGTCGAACCCTAACTAAATCTTGAAAGGGCCAGAGGTTATATTCCTTTAATTGAGCTACCTGCATCGTGTTCAATAGGCCTTCGTAGACGCCACCAGCTTCGGCGAGTTGAGCGTAAAGGCATAGCACTTGCCGCAGCTCGGGACGGGAGAGTGGGCGCCCCTTCGAGCCAAGAACTTTTAGTTCATCAAAGATTTCGTTGGCTGTAATTGTTGTAGTCCAGCCTGCATCTTGCGCTCCACGAAATTCACCCAATAGTGTTGCCGCGGTATCGATCTCGTTTATCTTACTCGAGAAGGTAAATAGGTAAGCAAGGTGCTTGTTAAGAGAACGAAGGTAGGCGATCGGTTCCATGGTCACCTCGGCGAATGAAGCTGCAATTGACCGACCAATATACACCTCAAGATAGCAAGCCACACTTTCGCATGGTAATCTATTTAGATACGACATAGACGAGACGATATGGTCGCCCAGTCGTCCAGCCAGCCTTGGGCAACGACCACCGTCCGCTTCGGGTCGAGATGCGTCGCTCGAGTGCGCGTCGTTCTCCGGTAGCGCGACATCCGGCCGGCTTCGCGTTCTGCGGCGATCGAGCCGCAACCTCCCCCAGCCCTCCGCTCACGCTCCGGGCGTTCGTCGGTCGCGTCGGTGCTCCGGGCGACCGCACCCAGCCTTCCGCTCGCGCTCCGGGCGTTCGTCGCTCGAAATGGTCCACCTGACCTTCGTGCCTCGCTTCGTCCGACGGACGAAGCGAGGCCCCTCCTCATCCGGCCCGCCGCGGAACGCGGCGTGCGTTCGCGGCTCGAAATCGTCCACCGGACGATTTCGTTCGATCTCGCGCCCAAGCGCGAGATCGAACCGCTCCTCACCCATTCACCCGCGTCGCCGAGGCGATGATCGGCTTCGAGCGCAGTTGCTGGAGGATGCGGGTGAGGTGTTTCAGGTCCCAGACCTCGAGATCGATGACGATCTCGTGGAAGTCGGCGGCCCTGGGGATCATCTTGATGTTGTCGATGTTGCCGTCGTTCTCGGCGATCACCTGGGCGATCTGGGCGAGCGAGCCCGGTTCGTTGACCGAGGAGATGGCGATGCGCGCCGGGAAGCGCGACGGCGCGGCCGGGTCGATGTCCCAGCGCACGTCGAGCCAGCGCGACGGCTCGTCGTCGAACTGCTTCAGCGCCGGCGACTGGATCGGGTAGATGGTGATGCCCTCGCCGGGGGTGAGGATGCCGACGATGCGATCGCCCGGCACGGCGCCGCCGTCGGGGGCGAAGTGAACCGGCAGGTCGCCGGAGAGGCCGCGGATCGGGATCGCGGTGCGATCGTCGGCGCCGCCGTCGGGGACGCGGAACTTCATCACGCTCGACGCACCGGCTTCGAACCAGCCGTCACCCGGGGTCGGCTTGAGTGGCTGGCCGCGCTTGTCCTCGAGATCCGGGTGGACCGCCTTCAGGACGCTGTCGGAGGCGATCTCGCCGCGGCCGACGGCGGCGAGCACCTCGTTGACCGCGGTGTGGCCGAGGCGGTGGATGGCGTCGGCGAGGGCCTGATCGGAGAACTCGCGGCCGGCCCGCTCGAAGGCGCGCTCCAGGATCTGGCGGCCGAGACCGCCGAACTGCTTCCTGACCGCGTCGCGGGTGGCGCGGCGGATGGCGGCGCGCGCCTTGCCAGTCACGACGATCTGCTCCCAGGCCGCCGGCGGCACCTGCGCCTTGGAGCGGATGATGTCGACCTCGTCGCCGTTGGCGAGCTCGGTCATCCCCGGCTTGATGCGGCCGTTGATCTTGGCGCCGACGCAGGTGTTGCCGACGTCGGTGTGGACCGCATAGGCGAAGTCGATCGGGGTGGCGCCGCGCGGCAGGGCGATGATCTTGCCCTTGGGCGTGAAGCAGAAGACCTGATCCTGGAACAGCTCGAGCCGGGTGTTCTCGAGGAACTCCTCGGGCGCGAGGTTCGGATCGTTGAGGCGCTGGATGGTCTCGCGCAGCCAGGCGTAGGCGCCCGAGGCTTCCGAGAGCTTCTGGATGTTGCGGCCACCGATGGTGCGATCGCCGTCCTTGTAGAGGGCGTGCGCCGCGATGCCGAGTTCGGCGAAGCGGTGCATCTCCTCGGTGCGGATCTGCAGCTCGACGCGCTGACGGCCGGGTCCGACCACGGTGGTGTGGATCGAACGATAATCGTTCTGCTTGGGCGTCGAGACGTAATCCTTGAACCGGCCCGGCACCATCGACCACGTGGTGTGGACGATGCCGAGGGCGCGGTAGCAGTTCTCGATCGTGTCGACGACGATGCGGAAGCCGAAGATGTCGGAGAGCTGCTCGAAGGAGAGGCTCTTCCTCTGCACCTTGGTGAAGATCGAATAGGGCTTCTTCTCGCGCCCCTTCACCGTGGCGGTGATGCCGTTCGACGACAGTTTCTCGGTCAGCGCCTGTTCGATCGCCGGGATGAGGTTCTTGTTCTCTTCGCGCAGCGCGGTCAGACGGCCGCAGATCGACTGATAGGCCTCCGGCTGGAGGGTGCGGAAGGAGAGGTCCTCGAGTTCCTCGCGCATCCACTGCATGCCCATGCGCCCGGCGAGCGGCGCATAGATCTCCATCGTCTCCTCGGCGATGCGCAGACGCTTGTCCTCGCGCATGAACTGGAGGGTGCGCATGTTGTGGAGACGGTCGGCGAGCTTGACCAGCAGCACCCGTACGTCGGCGGCGACCGCCAGCAGAAGGCGGCGGAAGTTCTCCGCCTGCTCGGTCTTCTTGGAGACGAAGTCGAGCTTCTCGAGCTTGGTCAGGCTCTCCACCAGTTCGCCGATCTCGGTGCCGAACTTGGCATCGATCTCGTCACGGGTGGCGTCGGTGTCCTCGATGGTGTCGTGCAACAGGGCGACCGCGACGGTGGCGTCGTCGACGCGCATGTCGGTGAGGATCGCCGCGACCTCGAGCGGGTGGGAGAAATAGGGGTCGCCGGAGGCTCGCTTCTGCGGCCCGTGCTTCATCATCCCGTAGACGTAGGCCTTGTCGAGAAGAGCCTCGTCGACGTTCGGATTGTAGCGCCGAACCAGTTCCACGAGTTCGTATTGCCGCATCATCCGGGGATCGGTCCTCCGTCACGCACCCTTGTCGGCCCTGAACGACGCGGGAGCTGTCATGGTAGCAGAAGGAATCGGGAAAACCCAAGGCTTCGAACGACTTCCGTACCCCCCGAAAATGCCGACGCCCGCCGAAGCGGGCGTGGTGACGGGGTGCGGCGCGACGTCGCTCGTCGCGCGGAACGAGCCTTCGGCTCAGTCCTCTTCTTCCTTGTCCGGCGGCACGAGGCCCTCGAGGCCGCGCAGCAGCTCTTCTTCCGACATGCGGTCGAACTGCATCTCGTCGCCGTCGTCGGAGGCGGAAGCGACCGGCACCATCGGGACGGTCTCCGGCTCGGGCTCGTCGACCTCGACGAACTTCTGCAGCGAGTGGATGAACTCCTCCTGCAGGTCGTCCGGGCTGATGGTCTCGTCGGCGATCTCACGCAGAGCGACGACCGGGTTCTTGTCGTTGTCGCGATCGATGGTGATCGGCGAACCGGACGAGATCATCCGGGCGCGATGGCTCGCCAGAAGCACGAGCTCGAATCGGTTCTCCACCTTGTCGATGCAGTCTTCGACGGTGACGCGGGCCATTCTGTCCAACTCCTCGGGGGATCTTCGAAAGCGGAGACATACGTCGAGACGGGCGGAAAAGCAACGCCGCAGCGGCGTCGCGCGATCATCGCGCGGGGTGCGCTCGAAGAACGAACACGCCCTGCCGCTCGAGGTTGCGCGATGATGTCTACCTCACCCTGGGACAGTCTCCGTCCTTCACGAAACCGGTACATCACGCGAGAAGCGCTGGCACTCGCACGGGAACTGCTGTAAGGTGACGTTCGCGTCAGTGGATAACGAGTTTTTTTTCTCGTCGGGCGAAGAAGCAAGAACAATCGAGCCGTTGACGCGACTACCGGGCCTCGAATGCTTGATTTGAGAAGACTAGGCGTCGAGGCCTCCGAAGACTCCTGATTGGGAAGATCATAGGAACATGTTCGATCCTCGCGAAAAGATCGCGCTGTTCATCGACGGCGCGAACCTCTACGCCACTTCGAAGGCGCTCGGTTTCGACATCGACTACAAGCGGTTGTTGACCGAATTCAAGTCGACGAGCTACCTTCTTCGTGCGTTCTACTACACTGCCTTGATCGAAGATCAAGAGTACTCTTCGATTCGACCCCTCATCGACTGGCTCGACTACAACGGCTACAAGGTCGTCACCAAGCCGACGAAGGAATTCTACGACGCTTCCGGGCGCCGGAAGATCAAGGCCAACATGGACATCGAACTGGCGGTCGACGCCATGGAGATGGCCGACCACATCGACCACATGGTGCTCTTCTCCGGTGACGGCGACTATCGGCGTCTGGTCGAAGCGGTGCAGCGCAAGGGCAAGAAGGTCTCCGTCATTTCGACGCTGCAGACCCAGCCGCCGATGATCGCCGACGACCTGCGTCGTCAGGCCGATCACTTCATCGATCTGGCGAACCTGCAGAACCGAATCGGCCGCGACCCGGCCGAGCGCATGGCCCGCATGGCCGAGCGCGAGGCGCAGCGCCGTCAGGTCGAGCGGGACGACGAGGACTACGACGAGGCGTGATGGCGATGGTGGCGGATGCCGACGCATTCCGCCCTCGTCTTCGCATGTCCGATCGACACGCGGCGCGCGGTCCCTCGAAAGGGGGGCCGCGCGTCGGCGTTTCAGTGGCCGGGACGGGCTACGGGATCGACGAGCCGGCTCGGGCTCGCCATGATCGCCGGGCGCCGAATCCCTCGGTCCGCACCGTCCGTCCGCCGACGAGGTTCCCGATGGCCCCTCCCCGCCCGCCGCTCGATCCCGAGCGCGACTGTCCGACCTGTCCGCGTCTCGTCGCCTTCCGCGAGGAATGGCGGGCGAAGGAACCGAGTTGGTTCAACGCGCCGGTGCCGAGCTTTCGAGGCGAGGCGCCGCGTCTGTTGGTCGTCGGCCTGGCACCGGGGGTGCGCGGGGCGAACCGGACGGGGCGACCGTTCACCGGCGACTATGCCGGCGATCTCCTCTACGAGACGCTGGCGGACTACGGCTTCTCGCGCGGCACCTTCCGGGCCGATCCGAAGGATGGACTCGAGCTCGTCGGGGCGATGATCACCAACGCGGTGCGTTGCGTGCCGCCGGAGAACAAGCCGACTCCGGCCGAGATCCACGCCTGCCGGCCGTATCTCACGGCGACGCTGGCGGCGCATGCCGAGCTCGGCGACGTGCTGGCGCTCGGGCGGGTGGCGCACGAGACGTTCCTCCGGACCGTCGGCGAGAAGCTGACCGCCCATCCCTTCGCCCACGGCGCGGTGCATCGCCTGAAGAACGGCCTGCGGCTTCACGACAGCTACCACTGCTCGCGCTACAACACGAACACCGGCCGGCTGACGCGCGAGATGTTCCGCGCCGTCTTCGACGGCATCGCGCGCGAGATGGGCGCGCCGGCACGATGAAAGCATGACGGCATTCGTCATCGCTCGGTGGGTTGTCGGAACCGCGCCGACGCGGCATCGTCGCGGCGTCGCCCGAACCTCCCTCCCCTTCCGGATGCCTCGATGACGTCCTTCGCGCTGCGCCTCGCCGTTCTCCTCGCCCTGCCGCTGATCGCCACGACCGCGTCGGCGGCGAAGGAGAAGCCCTATCGCCCGCTCCCGGCCGAAGTCGGCGCCGGCGAGCCGCCGCCGGCGGATCTTCTGGAACGGGTGAAGGCGCTCGGCGCGGCGGTCGAGGCCGGTTCGGCCGACGAGGTCTTCGCCTTCATGGCGGA
>CALMYM010000056.1 GCA_937873675.1 uncultured Alphaproteobacteria bacterium
CGCGCCCCCCCCGCCGGCCCCGGCGCCGCCCGCGAAGACGAGGCCCTTGCGGATCCCGGTCGGCGGTTCCCAGGTTCCCGACGCCGTGAAGGAGACCATCGAGCGCAGGCGGCCCCCGCCGGCGAGGCCGCCGGTTCCGATCGTCACCTGACCGGTGGCGGCGGCGACGCGGAGCGCTTCGACCCAGGTGGAGCCGTCGGCGGAGACCTTCATCGAAAGATCGTCGCCACCCGCCAGTCCGATCTCGGCGCGGCCGGACCACCCGGTCTGGAAGAGGAGCGACGCGGTGTCGGCCGCGGTCTCCTTCTCCACCGTGAGGCGCATGTCACCACTGCCGCCGCTTCCCGCCGGCACTGCGGCGAACAGGGCGGCGGGAGCTCGCACCGCGAGGCGGTTGGTGGTGTCGGGCGCGGTGCCGATGCCGACGCCGCCGAGATCGGCGAGCATGCCGATCGCGTCGAGCAGCGGCTTCCAGGCGGTGCCGGTCCAATAGACCGGACGGTTCTCGTCGAGGAGCCAGACCCCCCAACCGACCTGCGGCAACAGGAAGGTCCAGACGCCGTCGACGCGCACCGCGAGATGGTCGGCGTGGCCGGCCCATCCGGCCGACGGCGACGGACCGACGATGTAGGCGACGCCCTCCTGCGGGCTCGCCGGCGGGGCGGCGAGATCGCGATCGACCGCCACCGCCTGGACGAGGGCGTCGAGGATGCGCAGCGCCTCGTTGTGGGTGACGTGCTTCTGCGCCTGGGCGGCCTCGATCAGAGGCAGGCCCAGCCGTGTGGTGTCGGACATCGACGGTACTCCGAAGAAGGATGAAGCGGGGATCGGTCGACGGCGGATCGTCGTCGCGCGGCGCGATCAGAGGCGGAAGGCGCCCGAGCGCCACACGCCCGGACCGATGGTGGCGCCGAGCTCGGCGACGCGGACGGTGACGTCGACCGGGTTCGGGCCGAGACGGGCGTCGCGGTCGGCCTTGGGCCAGATCCACGACGGTGCGGCGGTGTCGGCGCGGCGCACCAGCGTCGTGCCGTGGAAGATCTCCAGACGATAGGCTTCGACCACCTCGGGCAGCGGCACCTCGCCGGTGCCCCAGGCATCGGCCCCGGGGCCGCGGGCGCGCCGCACCCAGGAGACGTGGACGTCGCCGCTCGCCGGATCGGGCAGCGCGCGCAGATGGGCCGGCGCATAGGACCACAGGCCGCGACCGGTGGGCACGACGGAGACCTCGACATGGCTCGGCCGCGAATAGTCCTCGAGCACCGGACCGACGCGGAACACCACCTCGCTGCCGACATCCTCGAGATCGAGGGGAAGCGTCGCGAGGCTCTCGTCGAGCACGACGAAGGCGGCGCCGGCGGGGATCACGTCGAGACCGTCCCAGGCGTCCTCGGACCCACCCTGGCAGCGCAGCAGGCGCGACAGCCGCCAGGTGGCGATGCCGACCATCTCGGCCTCGGCGTATTGCAGCACTTCCCACAGGCCGTTCGGGGCGCGGACCGCGACCCGGCAGGCGCCGGCCAGGACCTTGGCCTCGCTCTCGGCGGCGATGGCGCCGCTCCACAAGGTGACGTCGAACGTGGAGATCCGGTCCCACACCGCCACCGGACCGCGGGGCAACGACGAGGCGGTGCCGCCGATCGTCGCCTGCCGGTCGATCGATCCGACCGCCGTCCAACTGCCTTCGTCGAGGCGACGCCACAGGCCGAGCGAACCCGGCCAGGGCGCGGCGAAGGCGGCGACCCAGGGACGATGGAGGGCGGCGCCTTCCTCCGGATGGGCGATGTCGAGGACCACCACCGCCGGTTCGCCCCAGGCGGTGGCCGACGCGCCGGAACGACGGCGGGTGGCGGTGCGCACCGGGCCGTAGAGATCCGGGTCGACGCTGCGCGCCTCGATGCGGCGCGCCGCGCCGTCGCTCACCGCCTCGACGAAGAGCCGTTCGACGCGGCCGTCGACGGTGAGGTCGACGAGGTCACCGGGTTCGAGCGCGACACGCGTCGGATCGAGGGCGAAGGTCGCCGAGGTGCGGCCGGCCCAGACGTCGGCGAGCCAGGTGTCGGCGATGCCGACCATGGTCTCGATCGGCGCCACCACGGCGAGGTCGGCCGAGGCGGTGCGGCGCGGCGCACCTTCAAGCCGGCGGGAGGAGACGGTGGCGCGGCGATGATCGAGGGTGGCGTCGGAGAAGGTGATCGACACCTCCGCCGGCAACTCGCTCTCCTGCGCCCGGCGCAGGGTGACGGTGGCGCCCTTGTCGTCCTCGACGCAGTCGTCGCTCGCGAGCGACGCGTCGAGGCGGCGCGCGCGGCCGGCGAAGCGCAGGCCGGTCCCGATGTCGATCGCATCGATCTGGAAGGCGGCGAGGAGCGGTTCGAGCGCCTCGCGCGCCGACATGCGGCGATCGATCACGTAGCCGTCGACATGGCCGGCGACGGCGCGGAAGTCGACACTCTCGACCCCGTGGTCGGCGAGGATCGCGGCGATCAGACCTTCGAGGCTCGCGCCGCCGAGGCGGCCGTTCAGCCAATGGCCGGTGGACCAGACGTCACCGTCGGCCCACACGTCACCTTCCACCGGAAAGGTCGGGAAGGGGCGCGCGTCCCAGGTCCACAGATGGATGCCGTCGGGATCGAGCATCGGGCCGCCGTAGACGGGCGAGGTCGGGTTGGCGTCGGGCGTCACCGTGGGATCCCAATGGTCGATGATCGCTTCGAGGGTGCGGCGCTGGGCGAGATCGTCACGGGTGCCGATCGAGGCCCAGGGGCGCCGGCTCTCCGAGGATTTCGGATCGGGGAAGACGTTGGGCTGGTTGGCTCCGAGGTCGACCGCCGGGCAGCCGAGTTCGGTGAGCCAGATCGGCTTCATCCCCGGTTCCCAGGCGGTCGGGGTCGCCGCTTCGACGCCGCCGGGGCGGTCGAAGTGGAGGTTCGACCACCAGCCGACGAGGTCCTTCGGGCGGAAGACCCAGGGCTTGCCATAGGCCCCGTCGGTGATCGGCAGGCGGGTCTGCTCCCGCCGCGCCGCCTCGTCGGCGTAGTACCAGTCGTGGGCTTCGCCGCCGGCGACGCGGGTCGCGAGATGGGCGCGATCGGTCGGGAGATCGGCCGAGGCGCGATCGAGATGGTCGCCGCGCCGCCAGTCGGTGATCGGGAAGTAGGCGTCGATGCCGACGAAGTCGACGTGCGGCGAGGTCCACAAGGGATCGAGATGGAAGACCACGTCGCCCGATCCGTCGGCCGGCTGGAAGCCGTTCCATTCGGTCCAGTCGGCGCCGTAGGAGAGTTTCGGTCCCGCCCCGAGGATCGAGCGGACGTCGGCGACGAGATCGGCGAGGGCGGTGACGAAGGGGTGCGAGCCCCCCTCCCCGCGCAGCGTCGTCAGGCCGACGAATTCGGAGCCGACGAGGAAGGCGTCGACGCCGCCGGCCGCCACCGCGAGCATCGCGTGGTGGAGGATCATGCGGCGGAACGACCATTCCGCCGGGCCGGCATAGGCGACGGCGCCGGCGGTCACCGAGAAGTCGCTCGGTGTCGCCGTGCCGACGAAGGCGGCGATCTGCGCCTCGGCGTCCGCCGTGCCGTCGGGAGAGTCGGGTTCGCCCGGCGCCGGGTGGCAGGTGATACGGCCGCGCCAGGGGTGCGCCGGCTGTTCGTCGCCGCCGCGCGGATCGGGAAGACCGTTGCCGGCGGGGATGTCCATCGCCAGGAAGGGATAGAGCATCACCTCGAGGCCGCGGCCGCGGATCTCGACGATCGCCTCGATCACCGAGGCGTCGGACGGGGTGCCGCCGTAGGCGGGGTGGCCGTCGACGCTCGAGACCAGGGTCGCCGCGGCGCGGCCGAGCCCACCGACCGACCAGACGAGCGGCCGGGTGGTCTTCACCGCCTGTTCGACCCGCGGTTCGACCCGGCATTCGCCGACGCGCAGATCGTCACCGAACCAGGTCACCACCAGGGCGATGCGCTTCAGGTCGGGGCAGAGCCCGGTGAGTTCGTCGAGGGCGACGACGAGATCGGTGGCGGCATGGCGGACGTGGCGGTTCTCGCTCTCGGTGACGCCGGGCGAGACGGTCCGGGTCACCGCCGTGGTGGCGTAGCCGAATTCGGTGCCGCCGGGGATCAGGGAGACGCCGCGCACCCGGCTCTCCAGCCGGTCGACGGCGCGGATCACCTCGAAGGAGAGCTGAGGGATGCGATTGCCCCAATCCTCCAGCGGGAAATGTTCGAAGACCACGTAGGCGACGCCGCGATAGGCCGGCACCTCGCCGCCCTGACGCGCGAGGATGAGCGCGTCGGGCTCCTCGTCTTCGCCGCCGAGGTGAACGCGGATGGTGAGCGAGGCGGTGTCGAGCAGCGTGCCGTCGGCCCAGATGCGGCCGACGTGATGGATCGGCCCCTCGCACAGAGCGACGGCGAAGTTGGCGTGGTAGTGCCAGGTCCTCACCTTCGGCCCGCCCTTGCCGCCGGAGGTGGTGGCGCTCTCCTCGTGGCGGGTCGCCCAGATCACTTTGCCGGCGATCCGGGCACGACCGTAGAAGCGGGGGGCATCGGCGCCCTCGGTCGACCTCGACACGTCGAGGTCGGAGAGGCGCGGGCCGCTCGTCCCCGGCATGGTGGCGCGGATCAGCGTCTGGTCGACGACGTAGCCGGCGAGACCGCCGATCGCCTGACCGACGAGAGCGCCGACACCGCCGAGGGCGCTGCCGAGCGCGCTGCCGGCGGCGGCGAGAAGGAGGGTCGCCATGGAGGATGCTCCGAAGGATCAGGCCGCGGGGCCGTCGTCGATGCCCGGGAAGGCGAAGGCGGCGGCGATGCGGCGGCGCCACCAGGGGCCGAGCGGGCTCTCGACCACCGCCGTCCCCTCGTAGGCGTGGACGAAACGATCGGGTGCGACGAGGACGCCGGCGTGTTTGGCCGGCAGATCCGGACGCCAGCGGAAGAGGATCACGTCGCCCGGCCGCGCTTCGGCGACCGGCACCGGCACGAGATGACGGCGGCCGGCTTCGATCATCTGCTCGAGCCGGCTCGCCTCGGCCCAATCGGGGGCATAGGGCGGCGGGGCCTCCGGTTCGGCGCCGTAGAACTCGCGCCACAGGCCGCGGACGAGACCGAGGCAGTCGCAGCCGGCGCCCTTGAGCGACGCCTGATGGCGATAGGGCGTGCCGATCCAGGCGCGCGCCGCGGCGACGATCGCCTCTCGGCTCGGGACCGGGCGATCGATGTCGAAAGGTTCCGTCATGGCACCAGGGCTCCGCCGTCGTTGGGGCCGCCGGAGACCGGCGAGGCGACGAGGAAGTCGCTGCCCGGAATGTGGGGGAAGCCGCGGAAGGCGGCGGCGTTGGCGAAGCGGTCGCGGCAGGTCTCGAAGCGCTTGTCGCAGCCTCGCGAAACCTCGAGCGTGTCGCCGACGGCGATCGGGTCGGTCATGGTCCGCCACAGTTCGAGTTCCACCGTGCCGGCGTCGACGCGGTGAACCTTGATCTCGCTCTTCCGTCCGGCGCAGGCGCCGGAGGTGAAGACCGCCGCGCCGTGGTCGAACAGGCCGTCGGCGACATCTTCGAGACCGGCGACGACGAGGCGGCGGCGATCCGACACGGTGGCGACGGTCACCGCGTGCGGCTCCACCACGACGCCGCAGCGGGCGTCGCCGAGATCGGCGTCGCAGCGATGCTGGAAGAGACGGCCGCGCGGCGCATCGAGCGCATGAGCGGCGGAGCGGATCTCGGCGCGGAAGGCGCCGTCGAGGCGAGCGATCTCACCGACCACCCCGGTGCGCAACGTCACGCGTCGCGTCGGGTCGGTCCAGTCGACGAGATCGATCTCGACGGCGGCGCCGTCGTAGAGACCGGCTTCGATGTCGGCGGCGGTGAGCCGATCGGAGGTGAGAGCACCGTCGACCTCGAGCCCACCGACCGAGAGATCGGCGCGCGCCACCGCCTCGCTCGCCGAAAATCCGGTCGCCGCCTCGTGGGTGACGCCGTCGTAGACCAGCGGGCGGTCGTGATCGGTGAAGCCGAGCACCACGCCGTCGCGACGGCGCAGGCGCCAACAGGCGGCGAGCGTGGTGACGCCGGAGGCGAGCGCCTCGGCGAGGGCGGGAGGAAGCGTCTTCACGGGCGGATCTCGACGAGCGGAACGGAGGGGATTTCGCCGGCGACGAAGGCCGTCAGGTCGACGCGGATCTCGTCGGTGTCGAAACGGACGGGGACGAGGAAGCGATAGCCGGCGGTGATCGTGGCGCCCGCGGCCGGAATGTGTCCGGAAGCGAAGGTGACGAGGCCGTCGACGGACACGGTGAAGTCGACGTCGACGACCTTCTCCGACCCGTCGACGGCGATCCGGACCGACCCGGCCACCGGACGGACGATCGTCCGCACCCAGTCGCGTCCGCCGCTGGCGTGGTGTTTGACCAGGGCGAAGACGGCGGTGGCGCCGTCGCCGGTGCCGATTTCCTGATCGGTCGGGCTCGGTTCGCGCGAGGGAGCGCAGGAACGATCGTCGATCGGGTCGCGCCACAGGAAGCCGTGGAGGCGGCCGCGGCGGGCCTCGAAGAAGCTCAATACTTCGGCGAGGTCGTCGAGCGAGCGGATGCCGGAGCCGGCATCCCAACGCCGACGCGAATCGGCCCAGCGGGCGTTGCGCACCTCGCGGCCGGAGCCGAGAACGACGATCTCGGTGCGTCGTTCCGGTCCACCGGCGGCGTGCAGGGAGACCGCCAGCGGGAAGACGACCTCGTCGAAGCCGGACGTCTCGGACATCGTCGCGAACCTTTCCGTGTTTGATTTTCCTCAACGACGGTCCCGGCATGCGCGGGTAACCATCGCGACGACACGAAGCGAGAGAAGTGATGCCCCATTCGCAGCATGCACTCGTCGAGGAGTTCCCCGACCGGGCCCAGCAGATTCAGTCGATGATCCGTAGCGATGACGCTTTCGCCCGCACGGCTCTCGACTACATGGAGATCAACGGCGAAATTCTTCGCATCGAAGCGGAGATCGAGACGACGTCGGACGAGTATCTGGAGACGCTGAAGAAAAAGCGTCTGCACCTGCTCGACGACATCCACACGAGATTGACGACAAACGGAAACACCGGAACCTGAGCCCCTCCTCGTTGGGTCCGGTGTCAGAGCCCGCGCCGTCCCCGTCCGACGGCGCGGGCCATCATTCCCGTCACCTGCGCCTCCGAGCGACGGAAGCTCGCGAGATCCGGCGTGGTGATGTTGACGGTCACGCGCGTGGCCGAGCCGCCCGCGGCGGCGACGCCCAAGCGGCCGTCGGACCCGCGGGTGAGCGGGAGAATCGCTTCCGCCCCCGCCTCTCCCATCAGACCCGTCGTGCCGCCGGCCATCGGAAAGTAGGTCGGTGACGAAACCACTCCGCCGCCGGCGAAGGGCCTGACGCGCCCGGCGGCGATGACGCCGCCGTCGGCGAAGCCGAGGAGGCCGCCGAACAGACCGGCGATGCCGTTGGTCAGCGGGCTCAGCGCGCTGTCGAGGGCTTTCGAGGCGAGACGTTGAGCGAGGGTGCGCAGCACCGTGTCCAGGCTCTTGCCCTGGACGATCGCTCCCTTGAGCGCCGTGGTCAGCGACTGGCCGAAGGTCTTGGACAGACCGCTCAGGTCGCCGAGTGTCCCGGCGAGGCCGTCGGCGACGGCGGCGGCATCGGTGAGGTCGGTCGGGTCGGACATCTCAGGCTCCTCGGGCCGAATCGGGGAAGCGGCGCATCAGGCGCTCGAAGGCCGGGCGGTCGAGCGAGGTCGGGGCGACGGGCGTCAGACACGCGGCGAGTTCGCGCGGCTCAAGCGGATGTGCGATGTCGACGACGAGGATT
>CALMYM010000057.1 GCA_937873675.1 uncultured Alphaproteobacteria bacterium
CGCGGCGCATGGCGTCGACGCGATCGGCCCGGGGCGCGCCGAGCCGCACCGGCGCCCCCACCCTGAAGAACAGCGGGCAGAACCGCCACTGAAGATGGCGCGACGGCCCCCCGTCACGGGGAGGAAAGAAAAGACCCCGGGGAGCGATCCCCGGGGTTTTTCTTTGTCCGGGACGCCGTCGACATTGTGGTCGTAGGGTGCAAAGAGCGAAGCGAATTGCACCATTCGAAGCCACCGCTGCGATGTCGGACGGTGCAATTCGCCTGCGGCTCTTCGCACCCTACGGCGTCCGACAATAACTTCTCGTAAATCATTTTTCTCAACTTCACGAAAACCACGTCTGCTCGCGATATCGCAAGATTTCCCGTGCATCATCTCGCCAGATCGACAATTTCCATCGTCAATCGGGAGTATCGTGCATGGGGAAACTGGGGAAATACGTCGCAGCCGCCGGGCTCGCCACGGCGGTCATGACCATCGCCGGGCTCGGCCACGCCTCTGCCCGTGAGCTGGTGAGCGTCGACGGCGCCTTCCAGGCGGGCACCATCGTGGTCAAGACCTCCGAGCGCCGGCTCTACTACGTCCTCGGCGGTGGCCAGGCGGTCCGCTATCCGGTGGCCGTCGGCAAGCCGGGCAAGGAATGGGCGGGGTCCACCTACATCGCCCGCAAGGAGGTCAACCCGGTCTGGGGTCCGCCGGCCGAGGTCAAGCGTGACAAGCCGAGCCTGCCGGATCTGATCCCGCCGGGACCGCGCAATCCGCTGGGGCCGCGCGCCATGGTGCTCGCCCACGGCCAATACGCCATCCACGGCACCAACAGACGCGAGTCGATCGGCACGCGGGCGAGCTACGGCTGCATCCGCATGTACAACGAGGACGTGGTCGAACTCTTCGACCGCGTCGGCGTCGGGACGCCGGTGATGGTGGTGCGCTGAACTTCCACGTCGTGATCCCATCGGCCATCGAAAATGACCGATGGGATTCCCGACGCGAATTTCTCGTACCTCTGGTGCACATGAGAAATTCGCATGTCTTCGAAGGCCGGGTGCGTGAGCACCTCCGACCTTCGGTATGATCCGAACTCACGAAGTTCCGACCTGTCGGAGCTTCGTGGGTGAAGGCGAGCCCGAACGGGCGTCGGCCGGTCGGGCCGTAACGCTCATGAAGGTCGGACGAGTCCGAACTTCATGAGCCGAGTATGAGACGTGCTCGCGGCCGGCCTTCGGGCCGGCCGTCGTCGTTTCGCCCGATCGTCGCGCCATACTCCGACGGAACCGGTGATTTTCCCGTTCCGCAGCTGTGCCCCTCGGCCTATGATTCCGAGAGACGAAGCACCGAACGGGCCGCAGGAGAGGACAGCGACATGGACAGAGCGACACGATCGACGATCCGCGGCGCCGTTCTCGGCCTCGTCGCCGCGTGTGCCTTCGTCGCCCCGACGCTCGCCGCGCCGCCGGTGCCGGCGAACCCCGCCAACGGCAAACGCCTCTCCGAACGCTGGTGCGCCGCCTGCCACGTCGTCTCGGCCGAGCAGACGCGCGCCTCCGCCGACGTGCCCACCTTCGAGGCCCTGGCCAACGCGCCGGGGAAGACGCCGGACGGCATCGCCGACTTCCTCACCCTTCCCGGCACCACCCATTCGAAGATGCCGGATCTGGCGCTGTCGCGGGTCGAGATCGACGACATCGCCGCCTACATCGCCACGCTGAAGAAGTGAGCCGACCGGTCCCCGCGCCACTCACCGACACCCTTGCGCCGCGACCCGCCGCGACCCATCTTGGCGGCCAGGGAGACGGGCCATGAACAGACGCGACGAGATCGATGCCGAACGCAAGCGCGCGTCGGAAGAGGCGCTCTCCGGCGTGGTGCGCGATTCGGAAGCGATCGGCACCTCCGCCTTCGCCCGCATG
>CALMYM010000058.1 GCA_937873675.1 uncultured Alphaproteobacteria bacterium
AACTGCTTGGCGTCGGCGGCATCGCCCCAGTTCACCACCTTCACCCACTTGCCGGGCTCCAGATCCTTGTAGTGCTCGAAGAAGTGCTGGATCTGGTCGATGGTGATCTGCGGCAGGTCGGAATAGTTCTTCACGCTGTCGTAGCGCTTGGTCAGCTTGTGGCTCGGCACCGCGACGATCTTCTCGTCGTGGCCGGCCTCGTCCTGCATGTGCAGGACGCCGATCGGACGGCAGTTGATGATGGCGCCCGGCACGATGGCGCGGGTGTTGATCACCACCACGTCGATCGGGTCGCCGTCGTCGGACAGCGTGTGCGGCACGAAGCCGTAGTTACCCGGGTAGCGCATCGAGGTGTAGAGGAAGCGGTCGACCACCAGCGTGCCCGAGGCCTTGTCGAGCTCGTACTTGATCGGCTCGCCGCCGATCGGCACCTCGATGATGACGTTGATGTCTTCCGGCGGGTTCTTGCCGATGGCGATGGCGTCGATGCGCATGGGATCACTCCTGAAGCTGTTCGTCGCGCCCCTTCCACGTACCTTTCGGTGCGGGTGAGGTCGCGGTCTTCGCCGGGGAGCCCCTCGAGCACCCGGGTCGGAACGGGGACGCGCCGAAGCGAACGGCGCGGTTCCCGGTCCTTCTAACCGATCACGACATTCTGGGAAATGCAGTCCTTCGGACGACGGACACCCCGGAGCGAGGCAACCCGTCTCATGGCGCCGGAAAGCCGAAGACGACAATCGGCAACGTCGTCTCGCCGATCCGCTCCCCGGTCTCCGCCGCGACCACGCCGCCGAGCCGTTCGTAGAAGCCGCGTGCCCCGTCGTTGTCGGCGAGCACCCTGACGGTGAAGGCGGCGAGCCCGTAGCGGCGCAGCTCCTGGCGCGCCGCCTCGAACAGCAGGCGCCCGAAGCCGAGCCCCTGCGCTTCCGGCGCCAGATAGATCTCGTAGATCTCGCCGGCGTAGGGCAGCATCCGCATGCGGTTGGGGCCGACGGTGGCGTAGCCGCGGATCTCGCCGCCGATCTCGAGCACCAACACCGCCGTGTGGCGATCGAGCGCCCGCTTCCACCAGACGGGGCCGCGCCGCGTGATCATCCGTTCGAGATCGCGCCCGGGAATGATGCCGCGATAGGCCCCGGCCCACGCCGCGTCGTGCACGGCTGCGATCCGCGAAGCATCGGCGCTCAGGGCGCGCCTGACCCCGATCTCACCCAGTCTCATGAACGAAGCGTAACCCCGCCGCCGCCTCCCCGAAAGAGGGCCATGCGGAATTTCCCTGATAAGATCGGTTTTCCGTGACGCCGCCGGCGTGACGCCGCGATCTTGAAAATCACGCCTCGGCCCACGATCTCTCGCGTCGTGTGCCGGTTTTCGCCGCGCCGGAGGAGGTTCGCATGACCGCTTCGAACGATCGCCGCATCCATCTCGATCCGGAGATCCTCGGCCCGGAGGAGACCCGCGAGGCGCGGATCCGCGAGCGCCTGTGGGCGACGGTGAAGCGCGCCGCCCGCTCCATCCCCTTCATGGAGGAGGTGGTGGCCGCCTGGTACTGCGCCCTCGACCCGGCGACGCCGACCAAGGTGCGCATGACGCTCCTCGCCGCGCTCGCCTATTTCGTCGCGCCGATCGACATCGTCCCCGATCTCCTGCCGCTGATCGGCTTCGGCGACGACGCCGCCATCCTGATGACCGCCATCGGCATGGTCCGCGCCCACATCACCGAGGATCACCGCAAGGCGGCGAAACGGGCGATGGCGGAGCACTGAGGCTCACCCGGCCACCACCACGATCTTGCCCTTGACCCGCCGCGCCGCGATCTCGGCGATCGCGGCCGGCGTTTCGTCGAGCGGATAGGTCGCCTGGACGTGCGGCTTCAGCCGCCCCTCGACCACCGCCGCCATGATCCGCCGCATCTCGTCGCGGAACGCCGCCGGCTCGCGCACCAGATGGTCGCCCCAGAACACGCCGCGCAGGTCGCAGCCCTTGAGCAGCAGCAGATTGAGCGGGATCTTGGGGATCTCGCCGGCGGCGAAGCCGACCACCAGATAGCGCCCGCGCCAAGCCGTCGCCCTGACCGCCGGATCGGCGAAGCGATCGCCGACCGTGTCGTAGACGACGTCGACGCCGCGCCCGCCGGTCAGCTCCTTGAGCCGCACCTTGAGGTCTTCGCGCTCGTAGTCGACGACCTCGTCGGCGCCGATCTCGCGGCAGAAGGCGAGCTTCTCCGCACCGTTCGCGCAGGCGATCACCCGCGCCCCGAGCATCTTGGCGATCTCCACCGCCGCCTGCCCCGCGCCGCCCGAGGCGCCGAGCACCGCCACCGTCTCGCCCGGCTTCACCTCGCCGCGATCGGCGAGCCCGTGGATCGCCGTGCCGTAGGTCACCGACAGCGTCGCCGCGGTGACGAAGTCGAGACCGTCGGGCATCGGGATCAGCTCGGAGGCGTCGACCGCCACCTTCTCGCGCGCCCCGCCCCACTTGAGATAGGCGATCACCCGATCGCCGACGGCGACGCCGGAGACGCCCTCACCCAGGCTCTCGACCACGCCGGCGATCTCGCCACCCGGCGAGAACGGCCGCTCGGGCTTGAACTGGTAGCGGTCGGCGGTGATCAGCGTGTCGAAGAAGTTGAGGGCGCAGGCGCGCATCGCCACCACCACCTCGCCGGGGCCGGCGACCGGTTCGTCGATGTCCTCGACCGTCAGGCTCTGCGGCCCGCCCACCACGCGACTGAGAACCGCCTTCATCTCGCGCCTCTCCGTTGCTCTCGCCCGCGACCTGAACCACGCTCCGCCGCCCCCGTCCAGCCGACTTTTCGCCGAGCCGCCGGAAGGTCGCCGCGTCGCCGAAGAATTCGCGCCGGCGCGGCGTCGTCTCCCGACTTTCGCCGCCTTCGCTCGCCAACGTCGCGCCGCCCGTCGCCCACCGCCCGCGACGACCGTGTCGTTCGCACCGCCACGGCCGCCGGGAAGGGAGGCTGCGACGGTCGCGGCAACCACTTGGTAACCATCCGCGTGGTTTCTGATACGAGGTTCCCCGGCCGCTCGCGCCGCGACGATCGTCGACGCGTCGGCCCCATGAGGCGATGAAAGCAAATGAGGATTTCTCCTCTCTCCTGGACGGTCGCCGCCGCGTTGGCCGTCGTCTCCGGTCCCGCCCTCGCCGAGAAGAAGCCGACCAAGCCGGCGCCGGCCGCCCCGGCCGCGCCTCAGGCGCCGGCCGGTTCGCCGATGCTGGTGATGGAATCGAAGGACTGGAAAGTCGTCACCGCCAAGTCCGACAAGGGCAAGGTCTGCTTCGCCATGAGCAAGCCGACCAAGATGGAGCCGGCCAGCCTCAAGCACGGCGACGTCTTCTTCTTCGTCTCCACCCGTCCGGCGGAGAAGGTGCGCAACGAGCCGAGCCTCCAGTTCGGGTATCCGCTGAAGGAAGGCTCCAAGGTCACCGTCGACATCGACGGCAAGAAGTACGACTTCTTCACCCGCGGCGACGGCGCCTGGTTCGAGAAGTCGTCCGAATACGCCGCCTTCCTCGAGGCGCTGAAGAAGGGCAAGAAGATGTCGGCCGTGGGCGCCTCGGCGCGCGGCAATCCGACGTCCTACGTCTTCTCGCTCTCCGGCGTCTCCGCCGCCATCGACGGCGCCGCCAAGGAATGCAAGTGATCGGCGGCCCGATCGGGTCCGCCGGATCCTTCGGAAAGCGTTGATCGCCGCCGTCTTCCAAGACGGCGCGGAGCGCACTATATGATCGTCGAGATCTCGCGAGGCGGACGGGGCGACCCGTCCGCCGTTTCGCGTTGGCCGATCCCCCGCATCGATGGACGCGGATCGCCCACCGTTCCCGAAGGACGTTGCCCATGACTTCGCCCGCCCGCGCCGACGCCGCCCCGGCCGATCCGCTCGCCTCGATCGTCAAGACCGCGCAGGTCGCCGTCGCCACCCGCGACGAGAAGCCCTCCCTCCTCGGTCTGACGCGGGAGAAGCTCGCCGACGCGCTGCGCGAGATCGGCATCGAGGAGAAGCAGATCCGCATGCGGGTCGCCCAGCTCTGGCACTGGATCTACTGGCGCGGCGTCTCCGACTTCCAGGCGATGACCAACATCGCCAAGGGCCTGCGCGCCGAACTCGCCGAGCATTTCGTCGTCGGCCGGCCGGAACTGGTCACCGAGCAGATCTCGGTCGACGGCACCCGCAAGTGGCTCTTCCGCTTCCCCGCCCGCGGCGCCGGCAAGCCGGTCGAGGTCGAGACCGTCTACATCCCCGAGGAGGGCCGCGGCACGCTCTGCGTCTCCTCCCAGGTCGGCTGCTCGCTCACCTGCTCCTTCTGCCACACCGGCACCCAGGTGATGGTGCGCAACCTGACGGCGGAAGAGATCGTCGCCCAGGTCGTCGTCGCCCGCGAACGCCTCGGCGATTTCCCCGCTTCTGAGAAGGCCGACGGCATCCTCCCGGCGGAAGGCCGGCTCGTCACCAACATCGTCATGATGGGCATGGGCGAGCCGCTCTACAACTACGACAACGTGCG
>CALMYM010000059.1 GCA_937873675.1 uncultured Alphaproteobacteria bacterium
CAGATCGAGGATGACGAGAGAATTGGTCCGCCCGCCGGGTCCGTTCAGGACTTTAAACGCTTCGACGCCGCTCTCCACCACCACCGGCGTGTGACCGAAGCGGCGCACCGCCTCTTCCAGGAGCCGCCGCTGGATCGGATCGTCGTCGACGACGAGAATGCGCTCGCCCATGTCTTTCCCTGTGCTTGATGCGGTGTCTCGAATCGAGTCGATCGTCGCGGCACGAGGTTGACCAGTGGTTAACGGCGGGCCTCGCGCGGGGACGTGTCCCCATCTTCGACGCCTTCTGCGACGATCTCCCGCGCCTCCCGGCCCGACCGCCATCTCGACGGTTGAAGCCGGCGCCGATCACCCGATATGGATGGGAATCGCCGCGCGTCGCCGTCGCGACCGCCGCCTTTCTCGCCCTCGGAGCCGCGCCGCCAGATGAACCGTTCCCCCGCCGCCGTCCTCGACCAGAACGCCGGAGCCGGCGCCGCCTCGCCCTTCGGCCACCTGCCCGAATGGAACCTCGCCGATCTCTATCCGGCGATGGAGAGCCCGGAATTGACCGGCGACCTCGCCCGCGGCCTCGCCGATGCGGAGAGCTTCGAGGCGAAGGCCAAGGGAACCCTCGCCGACATCGCCGCCCGAGGCGATGCCGCCGCACTCCTCGCCCTGGTGAAGGACTACGAGGCACTGCAGGACCGCCTCGGCCGCATCGGCTCCTACGGCGGCCTCGTCTACTGCGGCGACACCACCGATCCGGTACGCGCCAAGTTCTACGGCGACATCCAGGACAGGATCACCAAGGCCTCGACCCATCTCATCTTCTTCGAGCTGGAGCTGAACCGCATCGACGATGCGGCCATCGATGCGCTGATCGCGAAAGACGCCGGCCTCGCCCACTATCGCCCGTGGCTCGAGGACATCCGCAAGGAGAAGCCGCATCAGCTCGCCGACGAGATCGAGCGGCTGTTCCACGAGAAATACGTCACCGGCGCCGCCGCCTGGACCCGCCTCTTCGACGAGACCGTCGCCTCGCTGCGATTCTCGGTCGGCGGCGAGGACCTGCCGCTCGAGGCGACGCTGTCGCGCCTCCAGGATGCCGACGAGGCCAAGCGCCGCGAGGCGGCCGAAGCGCTCGCCGTCACCTTCAAGGCCAATCTGCGCGTCTGCACCCTGATCATGAACGTGCTCGCCAAGGACAAGGAGATCTCCGACACCTGGCACCGCTTCGCCGATCCGGCCGACGCTCGCCATCTCTCCAACCGGGTCGAGCCGGAAGTGGTCGCCGCCCTGGTCGAAGCCGCCCGCGCCGCCTTCCCCAAGCTGTCGCACCGCTACTACGCCCTGAAGGCCAAGTGGATGGGCAAGGACAAGCTGGAGCACTGGGACCGCAATGCGCCCCTCGCCTCCGCGCCGGCCCGCACCATCCCCTGGGACGAGGCGCGCGACACCGTGCTTCGTGCCTACGGCCGCTTCTCGAAGGATCTGGCGAACCTCGGCAAGCGCTTCTTCGACAATCCGTGGATCGACGCCCCGACCCGTCCCGGCAAGGCGCCCGGCGCCTTCGCCCATCCGACCGTGCCCTCGGCGCACCCCTATCTGCTGGTCAACTACCAGGGCAAGGTGCGAGACGTCATGACGCTGGCCCACGAGCTCGGCCACGGCGTCCACCAGCTCCTCGCCGCCCCCAACGGCGCGCTGATGGCCCCGACGCCGCTGACGCTGGCCGAGACGGCCTCGGTCTTCGGCGAGATGCTGACCTTCCGGGCGTTACTCGCCGACGCGAAGTCGGTCGAGGAGAAGCGGGCGATGCTCGCCTCCAAGGTCGAGGACATGATCAACACGGTCGTCCGCCAGATCGCCTTCTACACCTTCGAGCGCAAGATCCACGCGGCGCGGCGCGAGGGCGAACTGACCAGCGACGACATCTCGCGCTTCTGGATGGAGGTGCAGTCCGAGAGCCTCGGCCCGGCGATCCGTCTCGGCGAGGGCTACGAGACCTTCTGGGTCTACATCTCCCACTTCGTCCACTCGCCCTTCTACGTCTACGCCTACGCCTTCGGTGACTGCCTGGTGAACTCGCTCTACGGCGCCTACGAGAAGAACCCGGACGGCTTCCAGGCGAAGTATTTCGCCCTGCTCGAGGCCGGCGGCACCCGCCACCACAAGGAGCTCCTCGCCCCTTTCGGCCTCGACGCCACCGACCCGAACTTCTGGTCGCTCGGCCTCGCGGTGATCGAGGGCCTGATCGACGAACTGGAGGCGATCGGCTGAGGAGGGCGACGCGCCGCCACCCTTCCCCCGAGGGAATTCTTTTCGTCACGATCGCCGTGCAACCTTGAAATGACCGCCGCGCGTGATCAGATCGAGCGTGCCGAGATCCGGCCGATCGGCGGGCGGACGGCGCGCCGCTCGATCGGCGGCGATCCATTCGGGAGGACCGGAGATGTTCGACGCCACCAAGCTTCTGGAACAGCTGCTCGGAGCCCAGGGTGCCGCCACGGCGCAGGGCTACATCGATCAGGGCACCAAGGCGATGGAGGGCTTCGTCGGGTCCGATGCCGTCGCCAAGGGCAAGGAGATGCTCGGGCAGGGCCTGTCGTCGCTCGAGGCGACCGCCACCCGGTATGCCGGCGCCGAGAAGGTCGAGCAGGCCAAGACCATGGTGAAGGAGAACCAGCTCGCCACCGGCGCCGTTCTCGGCGGCCTCCTCGGCCTGCTGGTCGGCACCGAGAGCGGCCGCAACGCCGCCGGCACCGCGGTCAAGGTCGGCTCGCTCGCCGCCCTCGGCGGCCTCGCCTGGAAGGCCTATCAGAACTGGCAGACGGCCGCCGCGCCGACCGGCGAACCCGCCGCTGCGCCGCCCGCCACCCTCGACCCGGCCGCCGAGCAGAAGCTCGCCGCCTCCACCATCATCGCCATGGTCCAGGCCGCCAAGGCCGACGGCCACATCGACGACGCCGAACGCGCCGCCATCCTCGGCCGCGTCGGCAAGCTCGAAGGCGCCGCCAAGGCCTTCCTCGACACCGAACTGGCCGCACCGATCGACGTCGACCGCGTCGCCGGTCTGGCGACCAACCAGCAGGAGGCGGTCCATCTCTATGCCGCCTCGCTCCTCGCCATGGACCCCGATCAGGCGATCGAGCGCGCCTATCTCGCCGCGCTCGCCCAGAAACTCCACCTGTCGGCCGATCTCGTCACCGAGATCGAACGCGGCGTGAAGCGCGCCTGACGCCGTCGCGCACCACGCGCTCGGCGACCTCGCTCCGAAATGCCGACGGCGGCGGTCTCTCGACCGCCGCCGTCCTCGTTTTCGGGTCCGATGCTCGGCTCACGCCGCGGCGAGATCCCGGGCGAAGGTCTCGACCTCACTCCTCAGATCGACCGCCTGACCCGACAGTCCGTTCGACAGCGACATCAGCTGCGTCGCCGCCGCGCCGGTCATCTCCGCTGCCCGACCGACGCCGGAGATGTTCTCCGTCACCTGCTGGGCGCCCTGCGCCGCGCGCTGGCAGTTGACCGCGATCTCGCCGGTCGCCGCGCCCTGTTCCTCGACCGCGCCGGCCACCGCCGCCGAGATCTGCTTGACGTCGGCGATGGTGCGGACGAT
>CALMYM010000060.1 GCA_937873675.1 uncultured Alphaproteobacteria bacterium
GGTCTTCTCCGCGGTGACCGGCGAGGCGATCGCCCGCGTCTCCTCCGCCGGCCTCGATGTCGGCGCGATGGCCGAGCACGCCCGCCGCGTCGGCGGTCCGGCGCTGCGCCGCCTCACCTTCCACGAACGCGCCGGGCTCCTGAAGAAGCTCGCCCTCCATCTCGGTGAGCACAAGGCGGCGCTCTATGCGCTGTCCACCGACACCGGCGCGACCAGGACCGACTCGTGGATCGACATCGACGGCGGCATCGGCACGCTCTTCGTCTACGCCTCCAAGGGCCGCCGCGAACTGCCGGCCTCGACCTTCCTGCTCGACGGCGCTGTCGAGGGCCTGTCGAAGCGCGGCAGCTTCGTCGGCCGCCACGTCTTCACCTCGCTACGCGGCGTCGCCGTCCACATCAACGCCTTCAACTTCCCCGTCTGGGGCCTGCTCGAGAAGCTCGGCCCGTCGATCCTCGCCGGCGTGCCGGTCATCGCCAAGCCGGCGACCGCCACCGCGCCGCTCGCCGAGGGCCTGGCGAAGCTGATCGTCGCGAGCGGCATCCTGCCCCCCGGCGCCTTCCAGTTCGTCTCCGGCTCGGTCCACGACCTCTTCGATCACCTGACCGGTCAGGACGTCGTCTCCTTCACCGGCTCGGCCACCACCGCCGCCACGCTGCAGCGCCATCCCAAGGTCGCCACCAACGCGGTGCGCTTCGTCGCCGAGCGCGACAGCCTCAACGCCTCGATCCTCGGCCCCGACGCCGTCCCCGGCACGCCGGAGTTCGACCTCTTCGTCAAGGCCGTGGTCGCCGAGATGACGGTGAAGGCCGGCCAGAAGTGCACCGCCATCCGCCGCGCTCTCGTCCCCGAGGCCCTGGTCGAGCCGGTCGGTGCGGCGATCGCGGCCAAGCTCGCCGAGGTCAAGATCGGCCACCCCGGCCTCGAGACGACGAAGATGGGCGCGTTGGCGAGCCTCGCCCAGCGCCGCGACGTCCTCGCCCAGGTCGAGAAGCTCAAGGCCGAAGCCGACGTGATCTGCGGCGAGACCACCCCGACCGTCGACGGCGCCGACGCCGAGAAGGGCGCCTTCCTCGCGCCGATCCTGCTGCGCGCCCGCGATGCCGCGTCGGCGCACCGCATCCACGAGGTCGAAGCCTTCGGCCCGGTCTCGACGCTCATGGGCTATCGCGACCTCGACGACGCCATCGAGCTCGCCCATCGCGGCGAGGGCTCGCTCGTCGCCTCGCTGGTCACTTACGATCCGAACGTCGCCCGCGACGTGGTGCTCGGCATCGCCGCCTCGCACGGCCGCATCCTGGTGCTCGACCGCGACTGCGCCCGCGAGTCGACCGGTCACGGCTCGCCCCTGCCGCAACTCGTCCACGGCGGCCCCGGCCGCGCCGGGGGCGGCGAGGAGATGGGCGGCGGGCGGGGCGCCCACCACTGCATGCAGCGCACCGCACCCCAGGGCTCGCCCGCCATGCTGACCGCCATCGGCGGCTCGTGGATCAAGGGCGCCCCGGAGATCATCGGCGAGGTCCACCCCTTCCGCCTGACCTTCGACGAGTTGGAGCTCGGCCGCTCGTTCCGCTCGCAGCCGCGGGTGGTGACGCTCGAGGACATCGAGCACTTCGCCCATTTCACCGGCGACACCTTCTACGCCCACATGGACGAGGAAGCGGTGAAGGGCCACCCCTTCTTCCCCGGCCGCGTCGCCCACGGCTACCTGCTCCTCGCCTTCGCCGCCGGTCTCTTCGTCGAGCCGGCGCGCGGGCCGGTGCTCGCCAACTACGGCCTCGACGAGCTGCGTTTCCTCAAGCCCGTCCAGCCGGGCGAGGCGATCGAGGTGCGGCTCACGGTCAAGTCGAAGAACCCGCGCAACGCCGATTACGGCGAGGTGCGTTGGGACGTGGAGATCACCAGCGCAGGCGAGACCTGCGCCACCTACGACCTCCTCACCATGAACGCCCATACCGCCTGATCGGCGGCAGCCGTCACGATCCGACGACCTGCATCACCCCGGGAGCGCCGACCGCTCCCGGGGTGATGTTGTTTCGCACATGCACAACTTCCGCTACCCTTCGGCGCTCGTCGATTTTTGCATGACGAGACGATTCGACCCGGCTCCCGGCAGAGAAATCGACCCGTCGGATCGAGAGTTTTCCGTTGAGAGTCAGGGCGAAAACATGGCGGGGCCGATCGGAAGATGGCGAGAATAGGCAGCGATCCATGCGGATTGCGCATGACGGACTCCCATCCTCGAGACTTCTGATTTGCTGCGCTGCAAACTAAATTGCTGGCGAAATGAATTTCATCGTTGCCGGAAATTGCGGCGCGAAGTCACGAAAGGTCACACCATGCCCCTCACCCGTTTCGCCCGCGCGGTCGGCTCCAGCCTCCGTCGCTATCACCTCTATCACCGCACCATCGCCGAGCTGAATTCGCTCGGTGACCGCGAACTCGCCGACCTCGGCATCGCCCGCGGCGACATCCGCAAGGTGGCCCGCGACTCGATGATCTGACGCCGCCGCTCACGCGACGACCCTCGCGTTGACGGAGGTCAAAGCGGCGGCGGCGGACTTCCCCTCCTCATGCGCGCCGATGGCGAGCCCGGAGGAGTGCGCCGTGCCGACCCGCGACCTGCCCCCGTTTCGCGATCTTCGCGCCTTTCTCGCTCTGCTCGACAGCCGCGGGCTCCTGAAACGGATCGCCGAGCCGGTCTCCACCGTTCTCGACATGACCGAGATCCACGCCCGCGTCCTCCACGCCGGAGGCCCGGCGTTGCTGTTCGAAAAGCCGCTCCTTCCCGACGGCACGCCCTCGCCGACCCCGGTGTTGGTCAACCTCTTCGGCACGGTCGAGCGCGTCGCCCTCGGCTTCGGCATCGAGCCCGCCCACCTCGACCGCCTCGGCGAGGAACTCGCGGCGCTGCGCGATCCGACCCCACCGGACGGTATGAAGGACGCCCTCGCCAAAGTGCCGCTCCTCAAGGCAGCGCTGTCGATGCGGCCGAAGACGGTCGCCACCGCGCCGGTCCAGGAGCGCGTCCTCACCGGCGACGCCGTCGATCTCACGCGCATCCCCATCCAGACCTGCTGGCCCGGCGAACCGGCGCCGCTCGTCACCTGGCCAGATCGGAAGAGCGTCGTGTAGGGAAAGAGTGTAGATCTCGGTGGTCGCC
>CALMYM010000061.1 GCA_937873675.1 uncultured Alphaproteobacteria bacterium
GGCATCAACAGTGTCGCCGCCGACGACATGATCGTCGAGAAGAAGACCTTCGCCCTGCCGAGCTACACCACCGTCGCCGGCGCCACCATCAAGGACGTCAAGGTCGGCTGGGAAGCCTACGGCACGCTGAACGCCGACAAGTCCAACGCCGTCCTGATCAACCACTTCTTCTCCGGCAACAGCCACGCCGCCGGCAAGTACAAGGCCGACGACAAGCTCCCCGGCTATTGGGACGCGATCATCGGCCCCGGCAAGGCGATCGACACGAACAAGTATTACGTCATCTCGTCCGACACGCTGGTCAATCTCAACACCGGGTCGCCGACCACGGTGACCACCGGCCCGGCGACGGTGAACCCCGATACCGGCAAGCCCTACGGAACCTCCTTCCCGGTCGTCTCCATCGCCGACTTCGTGCGGGTCGAGAAGGCGCTGGTCGAGAGCCTCGGCATCAAGAAGCTCAGGATGGTCGCCGGCGCCTCGATGGGCGCGTTGCAGACCTACGAATGGGCGGCGTCGAACCCCGAGATGGTCGACCGCATCATGCCGGTGATCGGCACCGCCTTCGCCGACGACTTCCTCGTCGGCTGGCTCGAGGCTGGGGCGGCCCCGAGCCGCGCCCACGCAACCCGGAACGGGGGCGAGTACTCCGGCAGGGAACCGCCGGCGAAGGGCCTCGCCGCGGCACTCAAGGTCGTCTCGCACCACGCCTCGCACTGGGAGATCACCGACGAGGCCAATGCCGGCGCCTGGGCCGATCCGGCGAAGGACCCGGCGAAGAGCCTCGACGCCAGATTCAAGGTTCAGGCCACCCTCGACGCCGCCGGCGCCATCCGCGCCAAGGTCTCCGACGCCAACCACTTCCTCTATCTGGTCAAAGCCAACCAGCTCTATGCCCCCGGCGGCGCCAAGTCGCTCGACGAAGCCGCCGCCAAGATCAAGGCCCCGGCGCTGGTGATCTACCAGCCGAAGGATCTGGTCTTCCCCGGCCCGGCGGTCGAGGCGAGCATCGACGCCCTGAAGAAGGCCGGCAATCCGGTCCAGAGCTTCGTCCTCCAGGGCAAGCGCGGCCACCTCGACGGCGTCCTGTCGATGAGCCAAGCCGCCGACGCGATTCGGGCGTTCGTCGACAAGTGAGTCGGGAAGCGCTCCCCCGAACGAAAAGGCCGCCCTTCGGGGCGGCCTTCCACATTCGCGGGACGCTCACTCCCGGCCGAGGGCCGCGACGATGTCGGCTTCCAGCGCTTCGGGACTGGTGAGCGGAGCGTAGCGATCGAGCGGTCGGCCGTCCCGACCGATCAGGAACTTGGTGAAGTTCCATCTGATCCGCGACCCGATCAGACCCGGCAGCGCCGAGGTGAGCCAGCGGAAGACCGGGTGAGCATCCGGGCCGAAGACCTCGACCTTCTCGAACATCTGGAAGGCGACGCCGAAGCCGGTGGTACAGGCCTCGATACTGTCGCGGTCGCCCGGTTCCTGCCCGCCGAACTGATTGCAGGGGAAACCGAGCACGGCGAGACCGTCCTCGGCATGGCGTTCGTGCAGCGCCTCCAGCCCGGCATACTGGTGGGTGAAACCGCAGCGGCTCGCCGTGTTGACCACCAGCACGACCTTCCCGCGATACCGGGAGAAGGAGATCTTCCGGCCGTCGAGGGCGCGCGCCGAAAGGTCGTAGAAGTCGCTCGTCGGCGCTTTCGTCACGTCGCGTCCTCTCGAAACGGCGATGCCCCGGCCGCCCGAGCGATCGAGGATCGCCGGGGCGGCCGGGCACCTTGTCGCGGGAGACGGCCTCGTCACCGCCGAGGCCGTCTCCGAAGTTTCATACCGCCGCGATCACGCCGCCGCGCCGACCTCGTTGGCGACCGCGAAGTGCAACCGGTCGCCACCGCCGGAGATCGACACGGCCGCACCGTCGCCGATCTCGCCCATCAGGATCTTCTCGGCGAGCGGATCCTGCACCTCGCGCTGGATGACGCGCTTCAGCGGGCGCGCCCCGTAGGCCGGGTCGTAGCCGCGATCGGCGAGCCATTCCCGCGCCGACGGCTCGAGCGCCAGGGTGATCCGCCGATCGGCGACGAGCCGCTCCAACCGGGTGAACTGGATGTCGACGATCCGCCCCATCTCCGACCGCTTGAGGCGGTGGAAGAGCAGGATGTCGTCGAGCCGGTTGAGGAATTCGGGGCGGAAGTGGGCGCGCACCATCGCCATGACGGCGTCGCGCGCCTTGTCGACGTCCTCGCCCTCGCCGAGATCGACCAGGAACTCGGCGCCGATGTTCGAGGTCAGCACGATGATGGTGTTGCGGAAGTCGACCGTGCGGCCCTGACCGTCGGTCAGACGCCCGTCGTCGAGCACCTGGAGAAGCACGTTGAAGACGTCCGAATGGGCCTTCTCGACCTCGTCGAAGAGCACGACCTGATAGGGCCGGCGCCGCACCGCTTCGGTCAGCGCCCCACCCTCTTCGTAGCCGACGTAGCCCGGAGGCGCGCCGATCAGCCGGGCGACGGAGTGCTTCTCCATGTACTCGGACATGTCGATGCGGACCATCGCCTGATCGTCGTCGAAGAGGAAAGCGGCGAGCGCCTTGGTGAGCTCGGTCTTGCCGACGCCGGTGGGGCCGAGGAACATGAACGAGCCGATCGGCCGGTTCGGATCCTGCAGCCCGGCACGCGCCCGCCTGACCGCGGTCGAGACGGCGTGCACGGCTTCCGCCTGACCGACGACCCGCTTCGCCAACTCGTCCTCCATGCGCAGCAGCTTCTCGCGCTCGCCCTCGAGCATCTTGTCGACCGGCACGCCGGTCCAGCGCGAGACGACCGCGGCGACCTGATCGGCGGTGACCTGCTCGCGCGCCGAGCGACCGTCGCCCTTGGCCTCGATCTCCTTGAGCTTGGCTTCGAGCCCGGGGATGACGCCGTAGGAAAGCTCGCCCGCCCGGTCGTAGCGACCGGCGCGCTGCGCCTGCTCGAGTTCGGTCCGCGCCTGTTCGAGCGCCTCCTTGACCTTGGTCGCCGACGCCAGCTCCTCCTTCTCGGCCTGCCACTTGGCGGTCATCTCGGCCGATTCCTGCTCGAGTTCGGCGAGTTCGCGCTCCAGTCGCACGAGCCGGTCCTTGGAGGCCTGATCGGTCTCCTTCTTCAGCGCCTCACGCTCGATCTTGAGCTGGATCACCCGGCGATCGAGTTCGTCGAGCTCCTCCGGCTTCGAATCGACCTGCATGCGGAGCCGCGACGAGGCTTCGTCGACGAGGTCGATCGCCTTGTCGGGCAGGAAGCGGTCGGTGATGTAGCGGTTCGACAGCGTCGCGGCGGCGACGATCGCCGAATCGGCGATGCGCACCCCGTGATGCAGCTCGTACTTCTCCTTCAGCCCGCGCAGGATCGAGATCGTGTCCTCGACCGTCGGCTCGGAGACGAACACCGGCTGGAAGCGCCGGGCGAGCGCCGCGTCCTTCTCGACGTGCTTGCGATACTCGTCGAGCGTGGTGGCGCCGACGCAGTGCAGCTCGCCGCGG
>CALMYM010000062.1 GCA_937873675.1 uncultured Alphaproteobacteria bacterium
CGATGCCGTCGACACAGCGCCTCGGCGGGTCGGGGGGGCGGGTCGACATGGTGCTCGGCGACCGCCACGGCCGCAGTTGTCATCCGGCCCTGACCGAGATGGCGGCGGTGCTGTTGCGCGAAGCCGGCTATCGCGTGGCGCTGAACAAGCCCTACGCCGGCGGCTACGTCACCGAGACCTACGGCCGCCCGGACCGCGGTCTGCACGCGCTGCAGATCGAGATCTCACGCGCCCTCTACATGAACGAAGCGACGATCACCCGGACCACGGGCTTTTCGGCGCTGAAGCGCGACTTCACCCGCTTCGTCGAGCAGTTGGTGGCGAGTTTCGGGGCGATCTTCGACGATCTGCGCTCGGCGGCGGAGTGACGTCGGCCCGCCGGGCGCACCGCGCCCATCTTCTTTTGCAGTGCAGTGCGCAAAAAGAACGGGCCGCGCCTGGGAAGGCAGCGGCCCGAAGTGGGTATTTCAGGGAGGAAACGCCCAGAAGGGCCACGCGGCGACGAGAAGTATCACCGCGATGCAGCAAATATGATATTGCGGCGCACAATTGTCAAGCGGTGCATCGCGGCATCGTCGATCGGGTCGGATTCGGTGGACAAGGGAGAGGGCGAGATCGCCCCGGCGGCTGCGACCGGTCGCCTCGATCACGGTTCGATCGGCGGTGCGGACTTGCATCGTCGCGCCGGGCGGCGCAAGACCGTCGACATCCGCCGCCGACCCAGACCGCCGACCGCGAGGTGCGACCGATGAGCGTTTCCGATCCCGCCGCCGACCTCGCCCGTTTCCTCGACGACCTCGCCGACGCCTCCGGCCGGGCGATCCTGCCCTATTTCCGCTCGCGGTTGGAGGTCGAGAACAAGCTCGACGGTGCGGCCTTCGATCCGGTGACCGTCGCCGACCGGGCGGCGGAAGAGGCGATGCGCCGGTTGATCGGCGAGCGTTTCCCCGACCACGGCATTCTCGGCGAGGAGTACGGGCGGGAACGC
Source organism: uncultured Alphaproteobacteria bacterium (assembly GCA_937873675.1). GTDB lineage: Bacteria > Pseudomonadota > Alphaproteobacteria > Rhizobiales > Ancalomicrobiaceae > CALBKH01. The sequence continues at coordinate 989 of CALMYM010000062.1, forward strand.
GAGGACGCCGAGCACGTCTGGGTGCTCGATCCGATCGACGGGACGCGCGCCTTCATCTCGGGCCTGCCGGTGTGGGGCACGCTGATCGGCCTCAAGCATCACGGCCGGCCGGTGCTCGGCACCATGCACCAGCCCTTCACCCGCGAACGCTTCACCGGCGACGGAAAGCGGGCGTGGTATCGCGGCCCCGACGGGGTGCGCGAACTGGCGACGCGGCCGTGTGAGCGCATCGAGGATGCGGTGCTGTTCACCACCACGCCGGCGATGCTGCAGGGCGAGGAGCGCACCGCCTACGACCGGGTCGATTCACGGGTCCGATTGGCGCGCTACGGGGTCTACTGCTACGCCTACTGCATGGTCGCGTCCGGCTTCGTCGACGTGGTCATCGAGGCCGGGCTCCAGCCCTACGACATCGTCGCCCTGATCCCGGTGATCGAGGGCGCCGGCGGCGTCGTCACCGCCTGGGACGGCGGCAGCCCCGTCGACGGCGGCCGCATCGTCGCCTCCGGCGACCGCCGGCTGCACGACAAGGTGCTCGCCCTCCTCGCCGACCGAGGCTGAGGCGGGCGTCGCCTCCGTTTCCGCAGGTTCGGCCGGTTCGGCCGGCCCCGGCGCGTCGGCGTCGGGCGCCCTGGGCGGCGCCTCCTTCGTTTCCGTCGTCTGGGCCGCGACATCCGCCTCGGGCGTCTCCGCCTGCGCGTTCACCTCGGCGGATGCCGTTTCCGCGGGCGGCGCGGTCTCCGCGGTGGGTGGCGGCGAGGCGATCACGTCGGGGGCGGTCGCTGCGAGGGCTTCGTCGGACTGCGGTGCAGACGCTTCGCCGGTCGCCGTCCGGGCGGCGCTCGCGGCGGCGGCCGTCGCGGCGAGGGCGGCGACGGCGGTCAGGGCATCGGCGGGCGATGCGGCGGCGGGGGCATCGCCTTCGGTCCCGACGTCGTCCGTGGGCGCGTCCGCCACGGTTGTGGGCTCGGCGGGCTCTGCGGGTGGGGGAGGGGGCTCCGCCGCTCGAGGCATCTCGACCGGCGGGGCGTCGGAGCCGGGGACGAAGGCGTCGAAGCCGGCCCAGAACTGCTCGCGGAAGCGATCACGCTCCTTGAGGAGTTCGTGGCGGGCGCCGGGGATCACCAGATGTTCGGTGGCGACGGTGCGGGTGGCGAAGGTCTCGATCGCCCGGTTCGACACCACCTGGTCGTCGCCGCAGGCGAAGATCAGGGTGGGCAGGCGCCACGCGGCGAGCGCGGTGGGGGCGAGGACGCGGTCCATCACCTCGAAGGCGGCGGCGAGCCAGCCGACGGTGGGCGAGCCGACGGCGATCTCGGGATGGCGCCACGACATCTCGGCGCCGCGGGCGTGACGCACCGGGTCGGAGGTCAGCACGTTCTGAGCGAACGGCGTGGTGTGGATCGGGGTGGCGCCGCCGCCGGGCACCCAGTCGGAGCCCATGCCGAGGGCGCGCAGGGTCTTGGCGAGAACGCGGGCGACGGGCTCGGCCGGGCCGACGGTGCCGAGGCCGAGGAACGGGGCGGTCAGCACCATGCGGCGGACGTCGCGGGCGAGGCGGGCGCCCATCGCCGCGGCGACGAGGCCGCCGGTCGAATGGGCGAGCACGTACCAGGGCTTCGGGTGGTTCGGGGCGACGAGGCGCAGCACGGCGTCGAGGTCGAAGTCGTAGGCCGCCATGTCGGTGGCGTGGCCCTTCCTCGGGTGGCGCGCCAGACGCTGCGAACCGCCCTGGCCGCGCCAGTCGAAGGTCACCACCGAGAGGCCCCGGGCCTGGAGATCGCGGATGGTCTCGAAATAGCACTCGACGCATTCGGCGCGCCCTTGGAGCAGGATGACGGTGCCGCGCGGGCGGAAGGCCTCGAAGGTCGCCCAGCGGATGCGCACGCCGTCGGCGGCGGCGAGGATGCCGACACGGGCGCCGGGCGGCACCGGCGCGTCGGGGGACTCGATCAGGTGGTCGACGACGTCCATCCGGCACTCCCGGGCGATGGCGGCGAGGCGCGGGAATCGCCCCTCCGCGAGGCGAAGCGATCCCCGTCATCGAGATACCCCGGCGTGGGGCGAGGGACAACCGAGGCTCGTTTCCCGGCGGCCGCGCCGACCTCACGAATTCGATGCGCACCCCTCTTGAAAGATGTCGGGAGCACTCCCACGTCTCGTTTCGTGGATGCCGACAGGATCCATGATGAAATCGCATCTCCCGGCGGCTGCCGAGACGCGCCTCGACGGGCGTCGAAGAAGTCGGGAAGCGGATGCGGTCTCGTCGACATGTGTCGCTCAGCGCTTCGGAGGACATCACATGCGCATCGACTTCTCTCCGCTCTATCGTTCCACCGTCGGTTTCGACCGCCTCTTCTCGCTGATGGACGCCATGGGCGCCGGCGAGACTTCGCAGCCGAGCTATCCGCCCTACAACATCGAGCGGACGGGTGAGAACGCCTATCGCATCACCATGGCCGTCGCCGGCTTCGGCGAACCGGACCTCGCACTCGAGGTCAAGGAAGGCGTGCTCGTGGTGAAGGGCGAGAAGGCGACATCGGAAGAGAACAAGGAGCTTCTCTATCGCGGCATCGCGTCGCGCAGCTTCGAGCGCCGCTTCCAGCTCGCCGACCACGTGGTGGTCCAGGGCGCCAAGCTGGAGAACGGCCTGCTCCACATCGATCTGGCCCGTGAGGTGCCGGAGGCGATGAAGCCGCGCCGTATCCCGATCGCCGCCGCAAGTCAGGCCAAGACGATCGAAGCGCCGGCCACCGCGGCTGCGCCGACGGTCGAAGCCGCCTGAGGCAGGAACCATGGAAATCCACGGCCGACCCCTCCCCTCCCCCCCGTAGTTCGGCCGTGGTGAGCCCGATCGCCCCCCGATCGGACGCCCCGGAGCCGCCCCGTCCACCGCAAGGTGGGCGGGGCGGTCTTCTTGTGGACCTTCGCCGCCCCGTCCACCGCAAGGTGGGCGGGGCGGTCTTCTTGTGGACCTTCGCCGCCCCGTTCACCGCCAGGTGGGCGGGGCGGTGGCGTTTCGGGGGGGCGGAGCGAATGGGGAGGGCGGCTCGTGCGTCGATCTCGAGGTGGATGCGACACGGGAGAGGTTCACGCTGCGCCGCGAAGCGGATAGGGGTGCGGTCGCGGCGACGCGCGACGCGTCGCCGGTTCGCCGTCGAGCGCAGGGAGCAGCCCGTGATTCGCCACGTCGTCTTCTTCTCGGTCCGTGACGCCGCCGACGCCGATCGCGTCGAGGCCGGACTGCGGCTCCTGGAGGGCAGCCCGCATGCGCGACGGCTGGCGATCCGGCGCAATCTGAAGCGCGACGATCTGTCGAGCGAGGTCGATTTCGTCGTCTACGGCGAATTCGACGACGCGGCGGCGCTCGCCGCCTACAAGGCCGATCCGACCTATGCGCGATCGATCGCCGAGGTGCGGCCGCTGCGCGACCTCAGGATCGCCGCCGATTTCGAACTCGACTGAGCCGCATCCGCCGACGACCGACGCGGGTCGGTGGCGTCGACTTCGCTCCCCTCGCCACATCCGCGGGCTACGGCCGATCGAGTTCCGCCAGGAGGGCGTCGACGTCTTCGGGCGTGGTGGCGAAGCTCGTCACCAGCCGGTAGAGCGCTTCGCCTTCGGCGAGGCGGTCCGCGGGGGCGAGGCCGGCGGTCGACCACGGGTGGAAGCGGGCGCCGGCGTCGGTGAGGCGATCGGCGGTCGTCGGCGTCATGGCGACGAAGACCTCGTTGGCCTGCGGTTCCCAGGCGAGGCGGGCGGCGTTCGATGCGGCGATGCCGGCGGCGAGGCGGTCGGTCATGGCGTTGGCATGGGCCGCGAGGTCCAGCCAGTGGCCGCCGTCGAGCCAGGCGTCGAACTGGGCGGCGACGAGGCGGTGCTTGGAGATCAGCTGGCCGGCGCGTTTGCGACGGAAGGCCAGTTCCTCGCGCTTTTCGGGATCGAACGAGACGATCGCCTCGGCCATCAGGCAGCCACCCTTGGTGGCGCCGAAGGAGAGGACGTCGACCCCGGCCTTCCAGCTGATCTCGGCGAGGCTGCAGCCGAGGCGCGCGACGGCGTTGGCCAGCCGTGCTCCGTCCATGTGGAGGACGAGGCCGTGGCGGTGGGCGACGTCGGCGAGCGCGGCCACCTCGGCGGGAGTGTAGATGCGCCCGCTCTCGTTGGCCTGGGCGATGGAGAGCACCGCGGGCTTGCCGTGGTGGACGCCGATCGGCCATGCGGCGAGGCGGTGGCCGAGGTCGCGCGCGTCGAGTTTGCCGTGGCGGCCGGGCAGCGTCACCGTGCGGGTGCCGGCGAAGAACTCGGGTGCGCCGCATTCGTCGACGGCGAGGTGGCCCTCCTCGTGGATGACGAGTTGGCCCCAGGGCGGCGCGAAGGCGGCGACCGCGAGCGCATTGGCGGCGGTGCCGGTGGCGACCAGGAAGACGTCGACCTCGCGCTCGAAGACCTCGGCGAAGCGCGCCTCGAGACGTCGGGTGATCTCGTCGTCACCATAGGCCGGCAGCGGCCCGGCGGCTCCGGCGGCGGTGAGGGCGGCGAGGACTTTCGGCGAGGCGCCGAACCAGTTGTCGGATGAGAAGATCATGGCGCGAGCCTCGCACCGGCCGAGCGTCGGCGCAAGCGACGGCGGAGCGGGGCAGGGCGGTGCGTCGAGCGGTGCCCGGATCGGATCCGAGGATCAACCGTATTGCATGAGCCCGCCGCCGAAGGACCAGTTCTCGGCCTTCACCTCGACGAGGTTCACGAACACGTCGTCCGCCGCGACGCCGGGGGCGGCGGCCAGCTCGTGGGCGATGGCGGCGTAGAGGGCGCGCTTCTGGTCCTTGGAGCGGGTGTCGTTGCAGGTGATGCGGACGAAGACCGTGGCGTCGGAGCGGGCGACGTTCGGATAGGTCCGATCGTAGACGATCTCGCCGGGCCCGTGGCGGGTGAGGAGGCAGAAGCGGTCGTTCTCCGGCACGGCGAAGGTTTCCCGCATGGCGCGGTAGACGGCGTCGAGAATCTCGGCATCGTGGCCGACCCAGGCGTCGGCGGCGAGAGAGACTTGGACGAGAGGCATGGCGGCGGATCTCCCATGGCGACGAGGATCGATGGTGGAGGATCTCGTCCGACGAGCGCCGCGTCCAATTCGCATGGGTGATTTCACCGATAGACGGACGTGATCGCTCCGCGGCCGATCGGTCCATGGGCGAATCTCGAGCAGATCGCGAAGAACTGGCGCTTGCGAGAACGGCGGAATTCTGCGATCTTCCGCTCGGAACAAATAGGACAGTAAGACTGACCTATTTTTCGGGTATGGACGAAAAGCGGCGGAGTTCTGCGGTTTTTCGACATGGCCGGTACGGCTCGGAGAATTCGATCGGCTCTCCTTTCCGGACGGAAAGGGGATCGGGAGGGGTTCTGCGACGTCGTGCCCCGATCGGGTGGCTCCACCGGGACCCACACCCCGCTCCGCGATCTCGAGCGAGATCGAGGGCCGGGGGTGTGCGCGTCCGAGGATGGGCCGATGACCACCTGCCGCTCCCGCGCCCGGGACGCGGCGAAATGCGAGGATGGGTCCCATGGAACGGATCTCGCCGGAAGGCTTCCCGAGCACCGAGGCTCGTGAGGTGATCGCCACCACCGAGACCGCGGCGGTCGCACCGCAGGCGGCCGCGACCACGTCGGCGCTGCCGAAAGCCCAGGGCATGTTCGACCCGTCCGAGAACCGTGACGCCTGCGGCGTCGGCTTCGTCGCCGACATCAAGGGCCGCAAGAGCCACGGGATCGTCAAGGATGCGCTGTTCGTGCTCGAGAACCTCGAGCACCGCGGTGCCGTCGGCGCCGATCCGCTGATGGGCGACGGCGCCGGCATCCTGGTGCAGATCCCGCATCGCTTCTTCGTCGACAAGTGCGCCGAGATCGGCATCGCTCTGCCGGAGGCCGGCAAGTACGCCATCGGCCAGATCTTCCTGCCGCGCGACGCCGCCGAGCGTGATCGCGCCGTGGCGATCATCGACCGCTGCATCGAAGCCGAGGGCATGAGCGTGCTCGGCTGGCGCGACGTGCCGGTCGACAACTCCAAGCTCTCCGAGGGCGTCAAGGCGACCGAGCCGGTCCAGCGGCACGTGTTCATCGGCTGCATCGCCCCGGGCGCCCCCCAGGACGACTTCGAGCGCAAGCTCTCCATCCCCCGCAAGCTCCTGTCCGGCCAGGTCTACGAGGCCGAC
>CALMYM010000063.1 GCA_937873675.1 uncultured Alphaproteobacteria bacterium
ACGCACCCTCGGGCCGGCCGGGCGGCCGGGCACCGCACGTCTGGCTCGACGAGACCCGCTCGCTCTACGACGGCTTCGGCTTCGATTGGACGCTGCTGCGCCTCGGCTCGAACCCGCCGGCCGGCGACGACTTCGTCGCCGCGGCGCGCCGGATCGGCCTGTCGCTGACCGTCGTCGACTGTCACGATCCGGAAGCCCACGATCTCTACGAGACCGATCTCGCCCTGATCCGCCCCGATCAGATCGTCGCCTGGCGACGCTGGGGCCGGCCGACGGCGAGCGCCGAGGAGATCCTGGCCCGGGCCCTCGGCCACGCGGTCGCGGATCGGCGGGCCGCCTGATCAGATGGGAAGACCGGAACGAACCGAACACGAAGCAACGACGTCCACAGGGAGAAGACGATGGTCCTTTCACGCAAGATGACGAGGCGTTCCCTCGCAACGGTGGCCGCGAGTGCGCTGGCCGCGTCCTTCACCCTGGTCGGGCAGGCCTCGGCCGAGACCATCGAACTCAAGGTCTCGCACTACCTGCCGCCGAGCCACACCATCCAGAAGGAACTCACCCGCTGGGCCGACGAGCTCGGCCGGAAGTCGGGCGGGCGGCTCGAGCTGACGGTCTTTCCGGCCGGCCAGATGGGTCCGCTGCCGCGCCAGTTCGATCTCGCGCGCACCGGTGTCGCCGACATCTCCTTCTTCCTCCACGGCGCGTTGCCGGGTCGCTTCCCCGTCACCGAGGTGGCGCAACTGCCCTATGTCTTCGATCGCAAGACCGACAAGGGCCTCGCCGCCATGTCGGTCTCGGAGGCCTCGGCGGTGATGACCTCGCTCTCCGACCGGCTCGCCAAGGAGCACGAGGGCACCCGCATCCTCTACGTCATCACCTCGCCGACCGTCGGCATCTACCTGCACAAGCCGGCGGGGCGCGACCCGAAGGGCCTCGCCGGCATGCGCATCCGCCACAACGGCCCGGTCACGTCGGCGATGGTCTCGGCCTGGGGCGCGAGCCCGGTGGCGATGCCGCCGTCGGAGGTCGCCGACGCGCTCGACAAGGGAACGCTCGACGGCATGATGTTCAACTTCGAAGCCGCTCAGGCCTTCCAGCTCGCTCGGAGCCTGAAGTCGGTGACGGTGCTCAACGCCACGGCGGCGACCTTCGGACTGGTGATGAACGAGCAGAAGTACCGCTCCCTGCCCGAGGATCTGCGCAAGCTGATCGACGACACCACCGGTGTCGCCGCGGCGCGCCGGGTCGGCAAGGTCTACGACGATGCCGAGGCGGCGGGACGCGCCTATGTCGCCGGCGCCGGGGTCGAGATCATCGACCCGACGGCCGCCGAGGCCGAGGCCTTCCGCGCCCCGACCCTCGCCATCTCCGACAAGATCTTCGCGGGCGCCGGCGCCAAGGGCGCGGAGCTGAAGGCCTTCCGCGACGAACTCGTCGCCCGGGTCGCGGCGGGGGCCCCATGAAACGCACATCGAATCCGGCGACCGGCGTCCTCCTTCGCACTCTCACCGGGGTGGGCGCCGCGTCGCTGGCGATCATGATGCTGTGGACGATCGCCGACGTCGGCCTGCGCGCGGTCGTCCACCGCGCGCTCGACGGCACCGTGGCGATCGTCGAGACGTTGCTCGTCCTCGTGGCCTTCTTCGCGCTCGCCGACTGCGTGGCCCGCGACGAGATGATCCGCGTCGACATCCTCGACAACAACGTCGGCCGGCGCACCCTGGCGGGACTGAAGCTCCTCGGCGACGTCGCCACGCTGGTCTTCCTCGGCCTCCTGGTCTTCACCCTGACGACACCGCTCGCCGATGCCTGGCGCTTCGGCGACGTCAAACCCGACGTGCCGGTGCCGATCTGGACGCTGCTCGCCGCCATCGAGGTGTCGCTCGTCGCCGCCGCTCTGGTCGTCGCCGCCCGCGTCCTGCGCACGCTGCGCGATCGTTTCGCCCGCCCGCGGACCCCTGCGGGACACGATGGGGGAGCGACCTCATGAGCGCCCCGACCATCGGCCTTCTCGGCATGGCCTCGCTCGTCGTGCTGATCATGATCCGCGTTCCCGTCGGGGTGGCGCTCGGTCTCGTCGGCTTCGTCGGCTACGTGGCGCTCGAGGGAACCACCAAGGCGCTCTTCGTTTTCGGCGGTGTGCCGCTCGAACTCGCATCGGCCTATTCGCTGTCGGTGCTGCCGCTCTTCACCCTGATGGGCGCCTTCGCCACCCTCGCCGGCCTCTCCACCGACCTCTTCCGAGCCGCCAACGCCGTCTTCGCCTCGACCCGCGGCTCGCTCGCCATGGCGGCGATCGGCGCTTCCGCCGCCTTCGGCGCGGTCTGCGGCTCGTCGGTGGCGACCGCCGCCACCATGGGCCGCATCTCGATCCCGGAGATGCTGAGGAACGGCTACGCGCCCGGCCTCGCCGCCGGTGCCGCGGCGGCACGCTCGGCATCCTCATCCCGCCGTCGCTGATCCTGATGATCTACGCCATCATCGCTCAGCTCTCGGTGATCAAGCTCTTTCTGGCGGCCGTGGTGCCGGGGGTGCTCCTGACGCTCTTCTACATGGCGACCGTCTTCGTCTGGACCCGGCTTTCCCCGAAGGCGGCACCGGCCATCCCCGCCGGCGGCCTGCGTGAGACCGCGCGCCTGTTGGTGAGGGTCTGGGACGTCTCGGCGCTCTTCGCCGTCACCTTCGGCGGCATCTGGTTCGGTTGGTTCTCGCCCACCGAGGCCGCCGCCGTCGGCGCCTTCGGCGCGCTGTTGCTCGGCATCTGGCGGCGGACGCTGAGCCGCGCCGCCATCCTCGACGGCCTCGGCGAGACGGCGCGCATCACCGCCAACATCGTCCTCATCGTCGTCGGCTCGACGATCTTCTCCTACTTCGTGGTGCAGACCTCGGTCGCCCAGAATCTGGTCGGCTGGATCCGCGGCACCGGCCTGTCGCCGACCGCGGTGATGGTGCTGCTGGTGATCGTCTACATCTTCCTCGGCTGCTTCCTCGAGGGCATCGGCATGGTGCTCGTCACCGTGCCGGTGTTCCTGCCGCTGGTCGTCGCCAACGGTTTCGATCCGGTGTGGTTCGGGGTGCTCCTGGTGATCGTCGTCGAGATCGGGTTGATCCCCCCGCCGGTCGGCATGAACCTCTTCGTCATCCGTGCCCAGTCGCCCGAGATCTCGTTGCGCGACATGTATGCCGGCGTCCTACCGTTCCTCGCCGCGCCGCTGCTGCTCATCGTCCTGTTGATCCTCTACCCCGACCTCGCGCTCTGGCCGTCGCG
>CALMYM010000064.1 GCA_937873675.1 uncultured Alphaproteobacteria bacterium
CAGCTGGTTGTACTTGGCGAGCCGGTCGGAACGGGCGAGCGAGCCGGTCTTGATCTGGCCGCAGTTGGTGGCGACCGCGAGGTCGGCGATGGTCGAATCCTCGGTCTCGCCCGAGCGATGCGACATCACCGCGGTGTAGCGCGCCTTGTGGGCCATCTCGACCGCCTCGAGCGTCTCGGTCAGCGAGCCGATCTGGTTGACCTTGACCAGGATCGAGTTGGCCGTGCCCTTCTTGATGCCGTCGGAGAGGCGGGCGGTGTTGGTGACGAACAGGTCGTCGCCGACCAGCTGGCACTTCGAGCCGATCAGATCGGTGACGAGCTTCCAGCCCTCCCAGTCGTCCTCGGCCATGCCGTCCTCGATCGAGATGATCGGATAGGCGCCGGCGAGTTTCGCCAGATACTTGGCCTGGGCCTTGGGATCGCGGGTCTTGCGCTCGCCTTCGTAGACGTAGGCGCCGTCCTTGAAGAACTCGGTCGCGGCGCAGTCGAGCGCCAGGAACACGTCCTTGCCCGGCGTGTAGCCGGCCTTCTCGATCGACGCCATGACGAAGTCGAGCGCCGCTTCCGCCGACTTCAGGTTCGGCGCGAAGCCGCCCTCGTCGCCGACGTTGGTGTTGTGGCCGGCCTTCTTCAACTCGCCCTTGAGGGTGTGGAAGATCTCCGCACCGGCGCGCAGACCCTCCGAGAAGGACGGCAGGCCGGCCGGCATGATCATGAATTCCTGGAAGTCGATCGGGTTGTCGGCATGGGCGCCGCCGTTGATGATGTTCATCATCGGGACCGGAAGGACGCGGGCGTTGGGGCCGCCGACGTAGCGATAGAGCGGCAGGCCGGCGGCCGCCGCGGCGGCCTTGGCGACGGCGAGCGACACGCCGAGGATGGCGTTGGCGCCGAGGCGAGCCTTGTTGGGGGTGCCGTCCAGCGCGATCATGGTGTTGTCGATCAGCACCTGATCCTCGGCGTCGAAGCCGCCGATGGCGTCGTAGATCTCGCCGTTGACGGCGTCGACCGCCTTGGTGACGCCCTTGCCGAGATAGACGGACTTGTCGCCGTCGCGCAGCTCGACCGCCTCGTGGGCGCCGGTCGAGGCACCCGAGGGAACGGCGGCGCGGCCGAAGGAACCGTCCTCCAGAACGACGTCGACTTCGACCGTGGGATTGCCGCGGCTGTCGAGGATCTGGCGGCCGACGATGTCTACGATGGCGGTCATGACACTCTCCTGGGGACGGGCCGATCTCGGGGGCCCGTGGTGAGCGAGGCCGGCCGCTCTTCGCGGCCGTGGGGCGGTTCGGCCGCGTTACGCGGCCGTGGGGCTGGTTCGGCCGCGCTTCGCGGCCGTGGAGGCGATGCCGGCCGCTCGTCGCGGTCGGGAAAACGGCGTCGTCGGGCAGCTTCTCCGCGGCCCGCGGAGCCGGAGGAACGCGAGCGGCACCTCGGGCGAGGAGTCGCGGGCATTCCACCTGCTTTCGCAGGCTGCTATAGCCGAGGCGAAAGCGGCTGACCACCCCGGCATTCGCCTTACGGCGGCACGTCGCCGCCGCGAGGCCGAACCCGGTCGCCGCCACCGGGCGACGTTCGATCCGACCCACGTCGGGCCTCGCGCCGTCCCGATCCGATCCATGGACCCCATCGCCTCCGATCCGACCGCGTTCGGCCGATCGGCACCGGCTCGAGGAGACCTCGATGAGCGATTTCGATCCCGCCCTGCAGCTCGGCCGGCCGACCGCCCTGCCCGCCTCGCCGGACGAGGCGGTGCTCGACCGGGTGCCCAACCCGCAAGCCGACACGGCTTACGTGGCGCGCTTCACCGTGCCGGAATTCACCTCGCTCTGCCCGGTCACCGGCCAGCCCGACTTCGCCCATCTGGTCATCGACTACGTACCGAGCGAGTGGCTGGTGGAATCGAAGTCGCTGAAGCTCTACCTCACCGCCTTCCGCAACCACGGCGCCTTCCACGAGGACTGCACCGTGGCGATCGGCCGTCGCCTCGTCGACCTGCTCGCCCCACGGTGGCTCCGCATCGGCGGCTACTGGTATCCGCGCGGCGGCATCCCGATCGACATCTTCTGGTCGACCGGCAAACCGCCGGAGAACCTGTGGATCCCCGACCAGGGCGTCCCGCCGTACCGAGGGCGAGGGTGAGAAGCGGTCCCGGCTCACGAGCCGGGACGCGAAGGTCCGGTGGACCTTCGCGAGCGCCGAACGCCTCGCGCCCGCGGCGCGAGGCCGGGGTCCGGTGGACCTTCGCGAGCGCCGAACGCCTCGCGCCCGCGGCGCGAGGCCGG
>CALMYM010000065.1 GCA_937873675.1 uncultured Alphaproteobacteria bacterium
CATCCACCGCGGAACCCCATGGCGCGAAGAACGACTCGTTTGATAGTTGCTACGATCCGTCGCGCCCTCGGCTTTCGGAAATGCGCGAAGACCTCTCCACTCGTCATCGCCGGGCTCGACCCGGCGATCCGGCGGATGCACCACTCGGGGAGAACTCGATGGGTTGTCGGGTCGAGCCCGGCAATGACGGGGAGGCGAGGCAGGGCGTTCCGCTCACCGCCCTTCCCACACCGGGTGACGCTTCTCGATGAAGGCGGAGATGCCCTCTTCGGCGTCGCGGGCGAGCATGTTCTCGACCATCACCCGGGCGGCGTGGTCGTAGGCGTCGTCGAGGCCGAGTTCGGCCTGGGCGTAGAACGCCTCCTTGCCCATCTTGAGCGTCAGCGGCGACTTCGACGCGACGACGCGCGCCAGCGCTTCCGTCTCCTCGGTCAGGCGGTCGGCGGGGACGACCCTGTTGACCAGACCCATGCGGGCGGCGTCGGCGGCGTTGGTCGCGGCGCCGGTGAGCAGCATCTCCATCGCGTGCTTGCGGGCGACGTTGCGCGACAGCGCCACCATCGGGGTCGAACAGAACAGTCCGATGTGGACGCCGGGGGTGGCGAAGCTCGAGCCCTCCGCGGCGACGGCGAGATCGCAGGAGGCGACGAGCTGGCAGCCGGCGGCGGTCGCCACGCCGGCGATCTCGGCGATCACCGGCTTCGGGCAGCGGACGATGGCGGTCATCATCCGGGCGCAGCTGGTCATCGTCTCTTCGAAGAAGGCGCGGCCGCGATCGCCGCCCGCCCGCGCCGCGGTCAGCTCCTTCAGGTCGTGGCCGGCGCAGAAGGCGGGGCCTTCGGCGGCGAGGATCACGACGCGCACGGCGGGATCGGCGGCGGCCGCGGCGATCGCCTCGTCGAGGGCGCGGATGATCCGCATGGACAGGGCGTTGCGACGCTTGGCGTCGGTGAGGGTGATGCGCAGGAGGCCGCCGTCGCGCGTCTCGATACGGAGGGGGGCAGTGTCGGCGGTCGCGGGGGCGGTCATCTGGGGTCTCCTGGGGCGTTTCCTGGTCGCCCGCGTTCGCCGCGGGTCTCCTCTGCAAGGCGGCGAGACCGCGCGAAAGCGGTTCCCTCGTCTCGGTGCGTTGCTCTACTCTAATCGATCGAAGCGGCCGGTCGAGGGGCGAGGAGCGGGGAATGAACGAGGCGAAGGCAAAGCGGGGCCGGGGCGGGGCCGAGGCGAAGGTCGCGGCGCTGACGGCGGAAGAGGTCTCGGCGTTCCTGGCGCGCGAATTTCCGCAACTGGTCGACGAAATCGGCGGGCTGAGCGTGGTCGAGACCTCGGCCGATCATGCGGTGGTGCGGCTGGAGATCGCCAACCGGCATCTTCGGCCGGGCGGCACCGTGTCGGGGCCGACGCAGTTCTTCCTCGCCGACGTCGCCGCCTTCGTCGCGGTGCTGGCGGCGGTCGGTCCGGTGGCGCTGGCGGTCACCACCTCGGCCACCATCAACTTCCTCAAGAAGCCCTCGACCTCCGATCTCATCGCCACCGTCTATCTCCTCAAACGCGGCAAGCGGCTGGTCGTCGTCGACTGCACCCTGCACTCCGACGGTGACGAGGAACCGGTCGCCCACGCGGTGCTGACCTATTCGATCCCGCAGAAATGACGAGAACGATGCGGTAAAATGATACCGATGATACGGTATTACATTACCGCACCAATTAACTCATTGAATTTCTTCGATTTCATCCTTCGTATGTCGTTCGACGTGCGCTTGACAGGCGTCCCGCACTCACGTACACGACCCTCGAACACGGCGGCCCTCGGGCCGTCGTCGTGTTTCCGTCCTCGCTCGTCGGCCGTGATCGCCGGGGGAGGGGGCGAAATCGACCGGCAGAGGGTACGAAAAAATGAAGACTTATTCGGCCAAGCCGGCGGAGGTCGAAAAGAAGTGGGTGCTGATCGACGCGAAGGGTCTCGTCGTCGGCCGTCTCGCTTCGCTGATCGCCATGCGTCTGCGTGGCAAGCACCTTCCGACCTTCACGCCGCACGTCGATCTCGGTGACAACGTCATCGTGATCAACGCCGACAAGGTGGTGTTCACCGGCAACAAGCTGGATGACAAGGTCTACTACTGGCACACCGGCTATGCCGGCGGCATCAAGGAGCGCACCGCGCGCAAGGTGATCGAGGGTCGCTTCCCGGAGCGCGTCCTCGAGAAGGCGGTGCAGCGCATGCTGCCGCGTGGTCCCCTGGCCCGCCAGCAGCTGACCCACCTGAAGATCTACGCCGGTGCGGAGCATCCGCACGAGGCGCAGCAGCCGGAGACGCTCGACGTCGCGGCGCTCAACCGTAAGAACGCGAGGGCGTGACGATGGCCGAACTCCAGTCCTTCGAAGAACTCGGCGCCGCCGTCGGTGCCACCAAGGCCGTGGCCGAGGCCCCGGTCCACGAGCGCAAGGTCGACGCGCTCGGTCGCGCCTATGCGACCGGCAAGCGCAAGGACGCGGTCGCCCGCGTTTGGCTGACCCGCGGCACCGGCAAGATCACCGTCAACGGCAAGGACTTCGGCACCTACTTCGCCCGTCCGGTGCTGCAGATGCTGATCCTCCAGCCGATCCTGGCCGCCAACCGCGACAACCAGTTCGACATCGTCGCGACCTGCGAGGGCGGTGGTCTCTCCGGTCAGGCGGGCGCGCTGCGTCACGGTATCTCCAAGGCCATGACCTACTTCGAGCCGGAACTCCGCGGCGTCCTCAAGCCCTACGGCTTCCTCACCCGCGACAGCCGCGTGGTCGAGCGCAAGAAGTACGGCAAGCGCAAGGCGCGCCGGAGCTTCCAGTTCTCCAAGCGCTGATCGCGCTTCGGCAGAATCGATCTTCGAGAGGGGCGGTCCGCAAGGGCCGCCCTTCTTGCGTTGCGGGGGAGGGTGTGGTCGGGGCGTGTGCCGCGGCCTGTCTTCTGCCGCGAGGGGGACCTCTGCGTCACTCCGAAGAGGTGTGGATCGACGTTTCTGCGCGATCCTTCGAGACGGGCCTGCGGCCCTCCTCAGGATGAGGCACCGAGAAATTCACTCGTAAAATCAGAGTCCTCATGCTGAGGAAGCGTCCGAAGGACGCTGTCTCGAAGCATCTCGCACGGTGTCGATACCGGCTCGATCGAATGACGGGAAGTTCCCGCGGGGGGAAAAGGGAACTTAGCGGCCATCTCCGCGACCGATCGGTGTGTAGCGATCGCGTCTCGAGGCGGCCGGCCCCCGGCCTCAGCGGCAGTTCAGGTAGCGGGCGAAGACCCAGCCGAGCGGGTCGCCGAGGGTTCCCGTCATGTCGGAGTCGTGGATGAAGGCCCAGGGCTTGCCGTTCTGGGCCGCCATGTCGCCGACGCGCACCCAGACGCCGTTGGCGATCTGGCCGACGACACGGCCGTTGGGGGCGGTGCGGACGTTGAGGAGCGTGCCGGTCGGGTCGGCGACGACGCAGACGGACCCGCGCGATTGCGCCATGGCCGGTGCGGCGAGGGCGGCGAGCGCCGAAGCGAGGACGAGGGTGGAGATCTTCATGGCGGCCTCCCGGGACTGCGGCGGGTGAGGCGAGCCCTTGGGGCTCGGGGCGAGCGCGCCGATGCTACGCCCGGGGCGGGGAGGGCGTCCAGGGTCGGTTGGTTTCGCGGCGGGCGCGGTCTATCTTCGCGGCTCGTCGCGATGAACGACCGTCAGGAACTCCCATGGCCCAAGGTACCGGCGATCCGCTTCGCCCCCGTCCGACCGACAATGCCGTCTTCGGCCCCGTCTCCGGCGGGTCGGCCGAGCCGACCTACGGCGGGGCGCGGTGGTTCATGGGGCGGCGCTACACCCGCGATCCCCCGGGGGACACCATCGCCCCCCCCGGCATCCCCTTCGATGCCGCGGCCGCCACCCGCACCGGCTCGCGCTTCGGACCGCAGGCGATCCGGCGGGCCTCGGCGATCCTCGACGGTGATCCGCAGTATCCGTTCCACTTCGATCCGTTCGAGGTGCTGAACGCCGTCGACTGGGGTGACGTCTCCTGGGACTACCAGCGCCCGTGGGAGGCGCACGACTGCATCCATGCACAGGCGAGCGAGATCCTCGCCTCGGGGGCGAAGCTGTTCTCGCTCGGCGGCGATCATTCGGTGACCTACCCGCTCCTGGTGGCGCACGCCGAGAAGCACGGACCGCTCGCCATCGTTCATTTCGATGCGCACCAGGACACCTGGGGCGACGAGGGCTTCGCCGGACCGGGGCACTGGACCGATCACGGGGCCTTCGTCCGTCGCGGTGTCGAGGCCGGGGTGATCGATGCGAAGCGGTCGATCCAGATCGGTATCCGCACCCATGCGCCGCGCGACTGCGGGCTGGAGATCGTCTGGGGCTGGGAGCTCGAAACCGACGGCATCCGCCGGGTGATCGAACGCATCTACGATCGCGTGGGAGAGGCCAAGGCCTATCTCACTTTCGACATCGACTGCCTGGATCCGGCCTTCGCGCCGGGGACGGGGACGCCGGTCGCCGGCGGACTGACGAGCCGCGAGGCGCTCGCCATCCTGCGCGAGCTCGGGCGTCTCGATTTCGTCGGTGGCGACGTCGTCGAGGTGGCGCCGCCCTATGACCACGCCGACGTCACGGCGATCGCCGGGGCGGCGGTGGCGCAGACCTGGCTCGGGCTCGAGGCGGAGAAGCGGCGGCGCCGGTGAGGCCCCCGCCGGTCATGGTCAACGTTGGTCGCCGTGGGCGGCGTAGCGCGCGTGTTCGAAGCGGGCGGCGGCGAACATGAGTTGCGCCAGTTCGACGTAGCCGAGAAGCGTGTCGGGCTTCTGGAACACGCAGTCGGCGCCGCGCTCCTGAGCGGTGCCGTGGATCTCCGGGCGGTCGGACGTGGTCAGGACGTAGGTCGGCAGCTTGCCGAGGCGCAGGTCGGAGCGCAGCACCTCGAGGAAGCGCATGCCGTCCATCACCGGCATGTTGAGGTCGACGACGATGAAATCCGGCAACTCGCCGACGATGTCGCTGCGGCCGACGGCGCGGATCGCCTCCCAACCATCGCCGTAGCGCGAGACGTAGACGGTCGTACCGGCGAGGGCCGCAGCGCGGATCAGGGCGCGCTCCAGCAGATAGGCGTCGTCGGGATCGTCCTCGACGATCAGCACGTTCTGCGGTTTCTGCGGCATGCCGGTCTTTCCCATCGCCGCTCCCTCCCTACGTATTCTTCCTTACAAAATGTCACGGTCTACGGATCCCGCAAGGGAAACCGCCGATGGCTCGCAAAAGAACCGAGCCGGGGTGCAACTCTCGGGGTGTGTTCCGGCCTCCGTGTCGCGCGGTAGAGGGGATATGCGATGGACGACATGTTCCGCCTCGCGGTGGAGGCCTGTCCGGCGGCGATGATTCTGGTCGACGGCGGGGGCATCATCCGGCTCGTCAACGAGGAATGCGAGCGCCTGTTCGGCTACGGCCGCGGCCGTCTCGTCGGCGCTTCGATCGACATCCTGGTGCCGATCGGCGCGCGTGACGGGCACCGGGCGCGGCGGGCCCTGTTCGCCGGACACCCGAGCAAGCGGCGGATGGGTGAAGGGCGGGATCTGCGCGCCACGCGCGCCGACGGGCAGGAGTTTCCGGTCGAGATCGGCCTCACCCCGATCGCCGGCATCGGGGTCCTCGCCTTCGTCGTCGACATTTCGGCGCGCGTGGAAGCGGAACGCGCCATTCGCGGCTACACCGAGCAGCTCGAACAGGCGAACGAGAACCTGGCGCGCTTCGCCCATGTCGCCTCGCACGACATCCAGGAGCCGCTGCGCAAGATCGTCGCCTTCGCCGACATGTTGAAGGGGGCGCTCGCCGCGTCCGACACGACCGAGGCGACCTATGCCGCCGATGTGATGGCGCAATCGGCGCGTCGCGCCCGCCGGCTGGTGCAGGACGTCCTCACCCTCGCGACGTTGCACGAGACGCGGCTCGAGCGGCGGCGGGTGAGGCTCTCCGCGATCGTCGCCGAGGTTCTGGGGGGGCTGTCGCAGACGATCGAGGAGGACGGGGCTCGGGTCGAGGTCGACGTCGGCGAGACGACGGTGGACGCCGATCCCGCCAAGGCCGAGCGGCTCCTCGCCAACCTCGTCTCCAACGCCCTCAAGTACCATCGGCCGGGCGAGCCGGCGGTGGTGCGGATCTCGGCCCGGCGTGCGGCAGACGGCACGACGCATCTCGTCGTCGCCGACGAGGGGGTCGGCTTCCCGGCCCAGGCCGCCGCCGCGGAGATCTTCGCGCCCTTCAGACGCCTGCATCGGCGCGAGGACTATCCGGGCAGCGGCATCGGCCTCGCCATCGTCAAGTCGATCGCCGACGAGCACGGCTGGAGCATCGCCGTCGAGGCGGCGGAAGGGAAGGGGGCGCGGTTCGACGTCCGCCTCGGTTCGCCACCGGACGGGGGCGGCGGACGCAGCGGAGGCTAGCCGTTCGGGCTCTTCCCCTCGCTGCCGAAATCCGTCATACCGGCGCGCGGAATTTCTTCGCGAAGGATCGAGACCGATGTCCGAGACGATCAACGTCGCCATCCTCGGCGCTTCCGGCTACACCGGGGCCGAACTGCTGCGCTTCCTGCTCGTCCACCCGAAGGTGCGCATCGCCGCGTTGACCGCCGATCGCAAGGCCGGATCGACCATGGCCGAGGCCTTCCCGCAGTTCATCGGGCTCGATCTGCCGCGTCTCGTCACCATCGCGGAGGTCGATTGGGACGGCGTCGATCTGGTGTTCTGCGCGCTGCCGCACGCCACCACCCAGGAGGTGCTGAAGACGGTGCCGGCGCGGGTGAAGATCGTCGATCTCTCCGCCGACTTCCGTCTCTCCGATCCGGCCGCCTACGAGTACTGGTACGGCCATGCCCATCAGGCGCTGGAGCTGCAGAAGGAAGCCGTCTACGGCATCACCGAGTTCGCCCGCTCCGCGGTCGCGAAGGCGCGGCTGGTCGCCAATCCGGGCTGCTACACCACCTGTGCGCAGCTTCCCGTCATCCCGCTCCTCGAGGCCGGCGCCATCGATCCGGACGAGATCGTCATCGACGCGGCGTCGGGCGTCTCGGGGGCGGGACGGTCGCTCAAGGAGGCCAATCTCTTCACCGAGGTGTCGGAGGGCTATCCCGCCTACGGCGTCGGCCATCACCGCCACATGGCCGAGCTCGAGGAGGGGTTCTCCCGCGCCGCCGGCCGGCCGGTCGTCGCCTCGTTCACGCCGCATCTGGTGCCGATGAACCGCGGTATGCTGGCGACGATCTACGTGAAGTGCGTGGGTGAGGCGACGCCGCAGTCGCTCGCCGAGATCCTGGAGAAGCGCTTCGCCGGCGAGACCTTCGTCAAGGTGCTGCCCTTCGGCGCGGTGCCGCAGACCCGTCATGTGCGCGGCTCGAACCGGGCCTACATCTCGGTCTGCAAGGACCGCCGGGCGGGCCGGGCGATCGTCATGTGCGTCATCGACAATCTGGTGAAGGGCGCCTCGGGGCAGGCGATCCAGAACATGAACGTCATGATGGGTTGGCGCGAGGACCTCGGTCTCGAGGCGGTCGGCGTCTTCCCCTGATCGATCGCGACATCCGCGAATTCTCCCGAGAGGGCGGCGGCGACGTCGCCCTCTTCGCGTTGGCGGGGCCGTCCACGGACGCGCCGGGTCACCGTCGGTGCGGGTGGCTCGTCGTCTCGGGCGGCTCGACGGGCGGGCGCGAGCGTGCCACAGATGGCGGGTTCGGTGCCCGCGTCCGCGGGAGAATCGGGAACGCGGTGGAACTCCGCGACGTGCCCAACACCGTGAAGGGGGACTTCTCCGGCCGCGTGACCTGCGCGATCCGCCACGGGGCGAGGGCTCCGGAAGGCGCCGGAGAGGGGCGATCCTCAGTCGGGAGACCGGCCGGACGACACAGGGATCCCCGCGCGGACGGCGGGGAGACCGCGCCGCGCTTCGAGGGGTCCACCGATGCCGCGCCACTCCGTCTCGCCGGGCGCCGACGCGCCGGCTTCGCCGTGTCCGTCCGTCGCCGAGGACGCCTCCGGACCGCGGCTCGATTTCGTCGCCGATGTTTCGGAAGCCGCTCTCGACTTCGTCGCCGCGGGGCCGTTCGCCGAGGCCGATCGCGCCGCCGTCTATCGAGCGATCGAGACGCGGCGCGACGTGCGCAACGAATTCCTCCCCGATCCGATCGATCCGGCGGTGCTGCGGCGCCTGCTCGAGGCGGCCCACCGGGCGCCGCCGGTCGGTTTCCTGCAGCCGTGGGACCTCGTCCCGGTGCCCCATCCGGCGGTACGCGGGAGGCTGCACGGGGCTTTCATGCGGGCGAACGCGGCGGCGGCCGACCTCTTCGCCGATACGGCGGGGGAGGCCTATCGGGCGCTGAAGCTCGAGGGGTTGCGCGAGGCGCCGGTCCACATCGTCGTCACCTGCGATCGCGACCGTTGCGGTCCGGTGGTGCTGGGGCGCACCCACGATGCGGCGATGGATCTCTATTCCTGCGCCTGCGCGGTGCAGAACCTGTGGCTGGCGGCGCGCGCCGAGGGCATCGGCGTCGGCTGGGTGTCGATCTTCGAGAAGCAGGATCTGCGCGAGATCCTCGGGATTCCCGAGCGGATCGAGATCGTCGCCTACCTCTGCCTCGGCAGGGTCGAGAAGCTCCATTCCTCGCCCGAACTCGAGCAACGGCGCTGGCGGGCGCGCCTCGCACTCGACGAGTTGGTGTTCGAGGACGGCTGGGGGCGGCGAGGAGCGTAGGGCGGAAAGAGCGGAGCGAATTCCGCCGGCGGCGCTCGTGGGGTCCGAACACGGTGATCGCGGCCGGCGATCGGCTCGGCGGTGGAATTCGCCTTCGGCTCTTTCCACCCTACGGTGCCCCGAAACGCAGAAGGGCGCCCGGAGGCGCCCTTCGTTGGATTTCGCGACGGGTTCGGCTCACGCCTTGATCTTGACGTAGGAGCCGGGCGCGTCCTCGATCGGCTTCAACTTCTTGCCGCCGGGCTTGCGGGCGGGGACCGTCTCCGGGGCGAGCGAGGTGAGCCAGGCCTGCCAGTGCGGCCACCAGGTGCCGGGCGTTTCGGTGGCGCCGGCGATCCAGTCCTCGAGCGTGCCTTCCGGCTTGCCGTTGGTCCAGAACTGGTACTTGGGCTTGCCCGCCGGATTGACGACGCCGGCGATGTGGCCGGAGCCGGCGAGGACGTACCGGACGTCGCCGCCGAAGTACTTGCAGCCCTCGAACACCGAGCGCGCCGGGGCGATGTGATCCTCGCGGGCGGCGAGGTTGTAGATCGGGATCTTCACTTTCGCGAGATCGAGCTTCACCCCGGCGAGTTCCATGCGGCCCTGGGAGAGGTTGTTCTCCAGGTAGCAGTTGCGCAGGTAGTAGCTGTGGTTCGTCGCCGGCATCCGTGTCGAATCGGAGTTCCAGTAGAGCAGATCGAAGGGGAACGGCTCTTTGCCCTTCAGGTAGTTGTTGATGAAGTAGGGCCAGATCAGGTCGTTCGAGCGCAGCATGTTGAAGGCGGTGGCCATCGACCGACCCTCGAGGTAGCCCTTGGCGCGCATCTTCTCTTCGATCTGGGCGATCTGTTCTTCGTCGGCGAAGATCTTGAGGTCGCCGGCGTATTTGAAATCGACCTGGGTGGTGAAGAAGGTCGCCGAGGCGATGCGGTCGTCGCCGGTGGCGGCACACCAGGCCAGCGTCACCGAGAGCAGGGTGCCGCCGACGCAGTAGCCGATGGTGTCGACCCGGCGCTCGCCGGTCGCCTTCTCGATCACGTCGACGGCGGTGAGGATGCCCTCCTTCATGTAGTGCTCGAAACCCTTCTGGGCCTGACGCTCGTCGGGGTTCACCCAGGAGATGACGAACACGGTGTCGCCCTGGTCGACGGCCCAGCGGATGAAGCTCTTCTCCGGGTTGAGGTCGAGAATGTAGAACTTGTTGATCCACGGCGGCACGATGAGGAGCGGGCGCCGGCGCACGTCTTTCGTCGTCGGTTCGTACTGGATCACCTGACAGACGTCGTTCTGGAACACCACCTTGCCCGGCGTCATCGCGAGGTTCTTGCCGACCTCGAAGCGGCTGGCGTCGGACTGGCGGATCTTGAGATCGCCGCCGCCGGCGACGATGTCCTCGGCGAGCATCTTCAAGCCGCGGGCGAGATTCTCGCCGTTGGTCGACATGGTCTCGCGCAGGAGTTCCGGATTGGTCATCAGGAAGTTCGACGGGGCGAGCGCCGCGGTGATCTGCTTGACGTAGAAGTCGGCCTTGGCGCGGGTGTGCTCGTCGAGCGAGCCGGCCTCGTCGACGAGGTTCTCGGCCCAGCGCGAGGTGATCAGGTAGAACTGCTTGAGGAAGTCGAAGAAGGCGTTCTGCTGCCACTCCGGATCCTGGAAGCGCTTGTCCTTCGGATCGGGCTTGACGACGGGCGCGACCTCTTCGCCGCCCATCCGCTTCAGGGTCGTCGACCACAGGTCCATCCAGCCGTGCATCAGCCGGTTCTGGGCGGCGAGGGCGCGTTGCGGATCGGCGAGCCAGTACTCGCCGACCTGCGCCAGCGTCTTGGTGACGTTGGCGATGTCGGCGCTCATGTCGAGCGAAGCTTCGCCGGTCTCGCGCGGCTTGAGATAGGCGGCGGCGGCCTTGCCGGCCTGCTCGATCGCCCGGGCGAGGTTCTGCGCGAAGGCCTCCGGATCGTCGATCATGTAGCGCAGGAACGAGTTACCGTCGATTTCGGCCATGAACGTGACTTCCCCCCTGCCGGCGATTCTCTTGTCCTCGAACGAACGCGGCGCCGGCACCATGACGCATCGCTCGCGGAGGCGCGACACGCGATCCGGTGACAAACCGCCGGGAACCGCTATCATCGCGCACCATCGTAACGCAGAATGCTCGCAGGTCGCGGTGAAACCGGCAACGCAGAATTCCATAGCATTTCGGTTGAGGGTCGCTCCGCGATCGGTGATCGTCGGGCTCGCCCTCGTTCTCGCCGGGTGTTCGAGTGGCGACTATGCGACGACGTCGGCTCCCGCGCCGGCCTCGGCGGCGGCGCCCGTCGTCGTGCAGCCGTCGCAGTCCCCGACGGTGATGCGGGCCGATCTGCCGCCGCCCGCCCATACCGGCGCCGACGGCTATCCCAACGTCAATGTCGACACCGCCTCGCCGACGACGGCGCAGGTGCGTACGGTCGAGGAGCGCGATCGGCTCGAGGCCGAGTTGATGGCGCTGGGCGAGCGTCAGCGGTCGAGTGCCGGGGGAACGCCGCAGTCGGTGGTCCAGGAGTTGAAGGAACTCGGCCGCCGCTCCAAGGCGGAAGCGCTGCGGCAGATCGAATCGGGCGAAGCGCCGGCTCAGCCGTGACGGCGGTGGCCGTCGTGCCGGGTACGGCCGGCGCCGAGGCCGGCCGGACGGCGATCTCCCGTCGTTCGATGGATGTCAAGTTCGGCGACATCTGTTAAAAGGCGGTCCCTTCGCGACGTGGGCCGCCGTCGTTCGGCCACATCGCGGAGCGATCGAGTAGGATGGCGGTTCGGCGCCGATCCGCGAAGGGCGCGGTCGGAGCGAGCGCGAGAGAAGATTCGCCGGGTGCGGCCCGGCGAGGCCACGAGAAGGTCTGGACCCATGGACGAGTTCCACAAGATCCGGCGGCTGCCGGTTTACGTCTTCGAGCAGGTCAACCGTCTCAAGGCCCAGGCGCGAGCAGCGGGCGCCGACATCATCGATCTCGGCATGGGCAACCCCGACCTTCCGACGCCGCGCTTCATCGAGGAGAAGCTGATCGAGACGATCGGCCGGCCGCGGACCAACCGCTATTCCTCGTCGAAGGGCATCCAGGGTCTGCGTCGGGCCCAGGCGCACTATTACGAGCGCCGCTTCGGCGTGAAGCTCAATCCCGACACCCAGATCGTCGCGACGCTGGGCTCGAAGGAAGGCTTCGCCAACATGGCCCAGGCGATCACCGCGCCGGGCGACGTGGTGATGTGCCCGAACCCGAGCTATCCGATCCACGCCTTCGGCTTCCTGATGGTCGGCGGCGTCATCCGCTCGATTCCGATCGAGCCGGGGCCGGAGTTCTTCCACGCGATGGAGCGGGCGGTCGCCCATTCGATCCCGAAGCCGATCGCCGTGATCCTGTGCTACCCGTCGAACCCGACGGCGGTGACCGCCGATCTCGACTTCTACAAGGACGTGATCGCCTTCGCGAAGAAGCACGAGCTCTTCGTGCTCTCCGATCTCGCCTATTCCGAGATCTATTTCGACGACAACCCGCCGCCGTCGGTGTTGCAGGTGCCGGGCGCCAACGACGTCGCGGTCGAGTTCACCTCGATGTCGAAGTCGTTCTCGATGCCGGGCTGGCGGATGGGCTTCGCGGTCGGCAACGAGCGGCTGATCGGGGCGCTGACCCGGGTCAAGTCCTACCTCGACTACGGCGCCTACACGCCGATCCAGGTGGCGGCGAGCCACGCGCTCAATTCCGGTGATGCCTGCATCGCGGAGATCCGCGAAGTCTACAAGAAGCGCCGCGACGTCATGGTCGACGCCTTCGAGAAGGCCGGCTTCCCGATTCCGGCTCCCAGGGCGTCGATGTTCGCCTGGGCGCGGATTCCGGAGAAGTTCCGTCATCTCGGTTCGGTGGAGTTCTCCAAGCTCCTGATCGAGAAGGCCGAGGTGGCGGTGGCGCCGGGCATCGGCTTCGGCGAGCAGGGCGACGAATACGTGCGTCTGGCGCTCGTCGAGAACGAGCAGCGCCTGCGTCAGGCGGCACGCACCATCCGCGGCTTCTTCGAGACGGCCGACAAGACGTTGCACAACGTCATTCCGCTCTCGGCCTGAGGCCGAGCGTCGTCCGACCCGCCGTCTCCTCTCGCGGGCCGGGGGCACGAGCGACCGGGTCCGGGCTTTCGCCCGGACCGCGCCGCCCCCTCCCGCCTCTCTCACGGGACCTCTCCCATGCAGTCTACTCTCCGTCTCGGCATCGCCGGCCTCGGCGTCGTCGGCGCCTCGGTCGTCCAGGTGCTGCAGAAACACGCCGACGATCTCTCGCAGCGCTGTGGGCGCAAGGTGGTGGTCAGGGCCGTCTCGGCGCGCGACCGGACCAAGGATCGCGGCATCGATCTCGCCGGCATCAACTGGTTCCAGGACCCGGTGAAGCTGGCCGAGAGCCCCGACATCGACGTCTTCGTCGAGTTGATGGGCGGCGCCGGCGGGGCGGCGGAAGCCTCGGTGCGCGCGGCGCTCTCCTCGGGCAAGCACGTGGTCACCGCCAACAAGGCGCTGCTCGCCAAGCACGGCGTCGAACTCGCCCGTCTCGCCGAGAAGCGCGGCGTCAGCCTCAACTTCGAGGCGGCGGTGGCCGGCGGCATCCCGATCATCAAGACGCTGCGCGAGAGCCTCGCCGGCAATCGCGTCTCGCGCGTCTTCGGCATCCTCAACGGCACCTGCAACTACATCCTGACGCGGATGCAGGCGGAGCGGCTGTCGTTCGAGACCTGCCTCGCCGAGGCGCAGCGGCTCGGCTATGCCGAGGCCGATCCGACCTTCGACGTCGGCGGCTTCGACACCGCCCACAAGCTGGCGCTGCTGACCTCGCTCGCCTTCGGCAGCGAGATCGACGTCGACGCCATCTCGGTGGAGGGGATCACCGAGATCACCCTCGACGACATCGAGAAGGCCGACGAGCTCGGCTACAAGATCAAGCTGCTGGGCATCGCCGAGCGCGGCCCCGGCGGCGGTATCGAGCAGCGGGTGCACCCGACCATGGTGCCGAAGTCCTCGGCGATCGCCCGCATCGACGGCGTCCTCAACGCCGTGGCGGTCGAGGCCGGTTTCCTCGGCAAGCTGATGCTGGTCGGCCCCGGCGCCGGTGGCGACGCCACCGCCTCGTCGGTGGTCTCCGACATCGCCGACATCGCCCGCGGCACGGCGCTCTCGACCATGGGCAAGCCGGCCGAGCACATGACGCCCTACGTCGCCTCGAACGTCTCGGGGCACTCGGGCGGCTACTACGTGCGTCTCACCGTCCACGACCGTCCCGGCGCCTTCGCGGCGATCGCGACGCGCATGGCGGAGAAGGGCATCTCGCTCGAATCGATCGTGCAGCGGGCGCGGCGGCCCTCGGCCGATGCGCCGGGCGAGGCGGCGCCACACCAGCCGCAACCGGTGATCATGCTGACCTACCAGACCACCGAGCGGGCCATCCGCGAGGCATTGGCCCAAGTCGAAACCGACGGGCACGTCTCGAGCCCCCCGCGTTTCATCCGCATCGAGAGCTTCTGAGCGGGAAACGAAGAGAAGGGGCCGAGTTCGGAGGGAGACGGATCCATGACCAGCAGCGAACCGACGTCCAGGCGGACGGAGGAGAGCGGGACACTCGACCGCATCCTGACGCTGGAACTGGCGCGCGTGACCGAGCGCACGGCGATCGCCGCGGCGCGGTTGCGCGGACGCGGCGACGAGATCGCCGCCGACAGGGAAGCCGTCGATGCGATGCGCGACGAGCTGAACCGCCTGCCGATCGACGGCACGGTGGTGATCGGCGAGGGCGAGCGCGACGAGGCGCCGATGCTGTTCATCGGCGAAAAGGTCGGAAGCGGCAAGGGGCCGGAGGTCGACGTGGCGCTGGTGCCGCTCGAAGGCACGACCATCTGCGCCAAGAACCTGCCGAACTCGATCACCGTCATGGCCTTCGCCGAGCGTGGCTCGCTCCTGCACGCGCCCGACGTCTACATGGAGAAGATCGCCATCGGTCCGGGCTTCCCCGCCGGGCTGGTCGATCTCGATCGCTCGCCGGCGGAGAACCTCCAGGCGCTCGCCGTCGCCAAGGGCGTGCCGGTCGGTGAGATCACCGCCTGCATCCTCGACCGGCCGCGGCACACGCGTCTGATCGAGGAGGTCCGCGCGGCCGGCGCCTCGATCCGGCTGATCGGCGACGGCGACGTCACCGGTGTCATCCACACCACCGAACCGGACGAGACCGGCATCGACATCTACATGGGGTCGGGCGGTGCGCCCGAGGGCGTGCTGGCGGCGGCGGCGCTCCGGTGCATCGGCGGTCAGATGCAGGGCCGGCTGATGCTCGACCGACCCGACAAGGTGGAGCGGGCCCGGCGCATGGGCATCACCGATCCGCGCAAGAAGTACGGTCTCGAGGACATGGCGCGCGGCGACGTGCTGTTCGCCGCGACCGGCGTCACCGACGGCAACTTCCTGCAAGGCGTGAAGTTCGGCCGCAACTGCGTCACCACCCACACCGTGGTGATGCGCTCCTCGACCGGCACGGTCCGCTGGATCCGCGCCCGCCACATGCTCGGCGAAAAGGGGCCGTGCTGAGGGGGCGGGACACTCAGCGGTCCGATCGACTTCGAGGCGGATGGCTCGGCTGTGCGTTCGTGCGCGATCCTTCGAGACGGGCCTGCGGCCCTCCTCAGGATGAGGGGCCGGAGATTTCCATTCGA
>CALMYM010000066.1 GCA_937873675.1 uncultured Alphaproteobacteria bacterium
TCGGCGCCGGGGCCGGCGGTGGCGGCGCGGCGGGCGGGACGTCGTCTTCGGCCGCCGGCGGTGGCGGCGGCGCCGGGGGACTGGCCGTCTCGCTCCTCGACGTGAGTTCGCTCCCCTCCCAGACCGTGACCATCGGTTCGGGCGGCTTCGCCGGAGCCACCACCGGCGGCAACGGCGGCGCCGGAGGCGCCACGTCGTTCGGCACCGAAGTCGTCGCCAACGGCGGCGCCGGGGGCATCGGCATGGCCGCGGGCACCACCTCGGCGACCGCCAGCGGCGGCTACGGCGCATCGTCGGGCAGCGGCGACATGTTCTCCGCCGGTGAGGCCGGCGGCGCCGGCCTGCGCATCGATGCCGGCCCCGCGATGTCCGGCTTCGGCGGCTCGTCCTACTACGGCGGCGGCGGTCCAGCCGCCACCCGCAACGCCGCCGGCGTGGCGGGCGCCGCGCGTGGCTCCGGCGGTTCCGGCGGTGTCGTCAGCGGCTCCTCGACCGGCCGCGCCGGCGGCGCCGGCGCTTCCGGCTTTCTCTGGGTCTGGGAATTCGAATGACCGTCGGGCGTCGCCCGCCCGGGCGCGCCCCATCCCCCTCGCGAACCACAGGAGACCCCGCGATGAAGGGCTACCGCACCCTCGCACTCAATCTCGCCGCCGCGTTGCTCGGCGTGCTGATCGCCACCGATTGGACCACCCTCGCCGATCCGCGGACGGCCGGCGCGATCGTCACCGCGCTCGGCGTCGCCAACACGGTTCTGCGCTTCTTCACCGACGGTCCCGTCGGCGGTGGCGAGGGGCGCTGAAAGTGCCGCGTTTCCGCCGGTTCGACCACCCCGGCGCAGATGTTCATGGCAGGTTCAGCGCAGCTCGGATAGCGTCGCGCCATGAATCGTAGCGCGCTCCTGGCCGTGGTCCTCCTTCTTGCCGGCGGCGACGTCGGGGCCGCGGCCGTCGAGTTGCCGTCGGCCTCCGATTGCCTCTCCGGCGCGGTGGTCCAGGAGGTTCTCGTCCAGGGTAAGGTGCGTCGCCTCGCCGAGATCAAACGCCATCTCGTCGGCGACATCGTCCGCGCCGATCTGTGCCGCGCCGGCACCCTTCTCGTCTATCGTGTCACGCTGCTCGAACCGGGGGGGAAGGTCCGCCGCGTTCTGCTCGATGCGACCTCGGGACGTATCGTGTACGATAGTGTCGACAAGTGAGCCGCTGCCGTCGTGAATGCGGACGACGAGGGAGACCGGTGTGCGCCTGCTGGTGGTGGAAGACGACAGGAACCTCAATCGCCAACTCGTCGAAGCCTTCGAAGAGGCGGGATATGCCGTGGACTCCGCCGCCGACGGCGAGGAAGGACATTTCCTCGGCGACACCGAACCCTACGATGCGGTGATCCTCGACATCGGCCTGCCGATGATGGACGGCATCACGGTGCTGGAGAAATGGCGCCGGGCCGGCCGCAAGATGCCGGTGCTGCTGCTCACCGCCCGTGACCGCTGGTCCGACAAGGTGGCCGGCATCGACGCCGGCGCCGACGACTACGTCGCCAAGCCCTTCCACATGGAGGAGGTCCAGGCCCGTATCCGCGCCCTGGTGCGCCGCGCCGCCGGTCTCGCCTCGAACGAGATCCACGTCGGCCCCGTCACCCTCGACACCCGCGCCGGCAAGGTGACCGTCGACGGCCGCACCATCCGCCTCACCTCCCACGAATACCGCCTGCTCGCCTATCTGATGATGCACCAGGGCCGGGTCGTGTCGCGCACCGAACTGGTCGAACATCTCTACGACCAGGATTTCGATCGCGACTCGAACACCATCGAGGTGTTCGTCGGCCGCCTGCGCAAGAAGCTCGGGGTCGATCTGATCCAGACCATCCGCGGCCTCGGCTACACGGTGGGCACGACGGTCGATGCAGGTTAGCTCGCTCGCCCGACGGATGTTCGTCCTGGCCGCTCTTTGGAGCGCCCTGTCGCTGGCCGTCGCCGGGTTCGTGCTCATCACCGTCTATCGCGCCTCGGTCGAGCGCTCCTTCGACGAGCGCCTCGGCGTCTATCTGAAGACGCTGGTCGGCGCCCTCGCCACCCAGGCCGACGGCGCCGGCACCTTCCGCCAGCCCGACAATCTCGGCGAAGCGCGATTCGAGCTGCCTCTGTCCGGCTGGTACTGGGTCGTCCGACGCGCCGCCGACGGCCGTGTCGTCGTCACCTCGCCGTCGTTGACCGGCGAGGTCCTCCGCCTGCCGAGCGACATCGGTACCCCGCCCGACCGTGATCGTATCATCCGCGCCTATCTCGAAGGCCCCGACGGCCAGCGCCTGCGGATGCTGGAGCGTGAGGTCGATTTCGACGGCCGCGACCTCTTCCGATTGGCGGTGGCCGGCAACGCCGGCGATCTCGAAGCCGACATCTCCGGCTTCTCCTGGCGGACGACGCTGTTGCTCGCCGCCGTCGGCTTCGGTCTGGTGATCTCCACCTTCGCCCAGGTTCGTCTCGGTCTCACGCCGCTCGACCGCATGCGCGGCGCGCTCCTGCGCATCCGTGCCGGCGAAGCGGAGCAGCTCGAGGGGCCTTTCCCCGCCGAGATCGCGCCGCTCGCCCACGAGCTCAACACCCTCATCCAGACCAACCGCGAAGCGACCGAGCGTGCCCGCACCCACGTCGGCAACCTCGCCCACGCCCTCAAGACGCCGATCTCGGTCCTGCTCAACGAAGCGCGCGCCTCCGATTGCACCATCGCCCCGCATGTGATCGAGCAGGTCGGTCTGATGCGCGCCCATGTCGAGCATCCCCTCGAACGCGCCCGCCTCGCCGCCCAACGCCGGGTCATCGGCGTCGTCACCGAGGTGGAGCCGGTGGTCGACCGGCTGGTCCGCGCCATGCGGCGGATCCACGAGTCGCGTGCGGTGACGCTCGAATCGACGGTCGAACCGGGGATCCGATTCCGCGGCGAACGCGAGGATCTCGAAGAGGCGCTCGGCAATCTCGTCGACAACGCCTGCAAATGGGCCGAGAGCCGGGTCGACGTCACCGTGCGCATGTCCGATCACGGCGCCGGCGAGCGACGCTTCTTCACCGTGCTGGTCGACGACGACGGCCCGGGCATCGATCCGGACGGTCGCGGCGAGGCTTTGAAGCGCGGCCATCGGCTCGATCAGAAGGTCCCCGGATCCGGGCTCGGACTGTCGATCGTCGCCGAACTCGCGGCGCTCTACGGTGGCGAATTCGATCTCGATCGCGCCCCCCTCGGCGGGCTGCGCTGCCGCCTCGTTCTTCCTGCACTGTGATTCCACCTGACGTGGTGACCGAATTCGGCCATGATGGCAGGTGACAAGGGAGGCGAAACCCGCCTCGGTTCCGGCGCCTCCACCGGAGCTGTTCCCCTACACCGAACCGTATTTCGGAAAATCGTCCATGACGTTACGGAGCGTGATCGTCGTCGGCGCCCTCGCCGGACTGCTCGCCGGCTGCGGCGAGACGACGTCGAAGCAGAGCCTCGGATCGGTCGCGGGGCCCCTGTCGGGCGGGCTGATCGGATGGTCGGGGAGCCCCAAGGGGTCGTCGCCCGGCGCCGCGCCGCTCCTCGCCGCCTGGGCCGGAAGCGCGGTCGGTGCGCGTCTCGACGACAACGACCGCCGATTGGTGTCCGAAGCCGAATACGAGGCCCTCGAATCGACCGCCGCCGGCGCGTCGCGCGAATGGCGCAACCCCGCGACCGGTCATCGTGGCTCGGTGTCGCCGGGTCCGGCCTATTCGGTCAACCAGTACACCTGCCGCGACTACGTCGATCAGATCTCCGTCGACGGCAAGAGCGAGACCATCCGCTCCACCGCCTGCCGTCAGCCCGACGGCAGCTGGCGCCCGATTTCCTGAGACGCGGCGCCGCCGGTTCGCTCATCAATTCTTAAAATCTTTGTTCGATCCTCGGGATACGACGACGGTTGCGCCCGTGTGGGCTCGCGTTCGCCGTCGTCGATCGCGGCCCGTCGCCGCAGGTCGTATCTCGTCATCACGGGGGTCGCGCGATGCCCGAAGCCGGGCTGATCACGTCGAAGGTTCGAGCCTACATGGAATCGCTGTCGCCGACGGCGCGCTCCATGCTGATCCGTTCGCTGCGCACCTCGCAGGCCGAGGGCGATCTGCCGAACGAAGTCATTCTGGCCGCCGTCGAAGGCCTCGATGTCGCCGTCGAACCGGAACCGGTCCGCCGCTCCCGCGCCACCGCCGGTGAGCCCTGGTCGGTCCGTCTCGAGACCGCATTCTTCGCGCCGCTCGCGCCCTTCGTCGTCGACGATGTCGCTCCCGTCCACACCACCGGTCGCATCGCCAAGGCGTCGCTTCCGGTGATCTGGATGTGGATCC
This sequence comes from uncultured Alphaproteobacteria bacterium, assembly GCA_937873675.1. GTDB lineage: Bacteria > Pseudomonadota > Alphaproteobacteria > Rhizobiales > Ancalomicrobiaceae > CALBKH01. Next base: position 4,346 of record CALMYM010000066.1, read on the forward strand.
GTCGCGACGTCGCCACCGAGGACTACGAGCGCGCCATCGCCGCCGACCCCTACGACGCCGGTGCCGACGTGGCGCCGATCGCCCGCAAGCTGCGCCGCGACGTGATGGCCCGGGTCGTCGACCTCCTGCGCGACGCCGGCGCGGAGCCGAAGCTCCGCCAGAAGATCGCCAGCCAGCTCGGCGGCGACCACATCTACCGGGATCTCGTCGACGCCGCCTACGTGCTGCAGAACGAGGCGGCCTTCGCCAACCTCTTCGGCCAGTTGCCGTCCAACATCACCGCCTTCGACGTCGCCGAACCCTCGCGTCTCGCCGAAGTGGTCCGCGCCTCGCTCGATCAGGTCCAGATGACCCCCGAGTGGATCGGCGCCTCGCTTCTCACCCGCACCGCCAGTCCCGTGGTGGTGGCCACGCTCGCCACCCGCCTCGCCGGAACGACCGATCCGCGGCTCGTCGCCCAGAGCCGCTACGGCGTGTTGGTGGAAGTCGTCATCGCCCACCTCGAGCGCCTCGCCGGTCTCACGCAGGGCCGTGGTATCGACGCCGCGTCGCGCAGCCGATTCCTCGCCGACGTGCGCGCCTATCACGAAGTCAGCCGGAACCTCGCGCTGCTGATGCCGGTCGAAGCGGTCTCCAATTGGATGCGGCGCATCGGCGCAGCCAAGGTGACCATGTCGGAGGCCGTGTCGCGCTGGGTCGAACCCGCCCCGGGCCTCGTTCGCCGGGCGTTGCGGGTGGAGACCAAGGGCGGCGAATTCGCCGGCCGGTGGGATCAGGCGACCTACGATGACGCAGAGTTCGCCGTTCGTCTGTCGATCGAAGCGCGCCTCTGCGCCGAGAGCATGGCGGTCAACGAACTGGTCGGACGCACCCGCAAGCAGGTCGAACAGACCCTCGAGGTGGTCTCGGCCAAGCTCATGGCGGATCTGAAGTCTTCCCAATCCCTCGACAAGCGGACGCTGATCGAGGCGGTGGACGGCGCCATCCGGCTTTCCGCCCTCGTCTTCGGCGAAGACTACGCTGCTGTGCTGCGCAAGAGCCGCGATCTCTTCGCCGTCAAGGCCGCCCGCGCCGCCGGTTGATCCGATCGGGTCGCCGCCTGTCTTCGCGGTGGCGGACCCCTGTCGGACCACCTCTTGATCGCGGTCAACATCTCGTGTGATCGATCGCGATAGGTCCTTCTCCCATTGCCGATCCGTCTCGGCGAGGTTATCTGACCCGCCGAGTGGGATGCCGGTCGTCCGAGACGCGCCGGTGAGGTCGACCGTCGTCACGGTCGCGATGAGGAGCGGACGACCACGCGATGCTGATCTGGGCCCTGTTCGCCGGCATGACCGCCATCGCCGTGTCGATCGTCCTCGGACCGGCGCTGCGGCGTCGCCGCGGCGAAGCCGCCTCGGTCGAGGCCGGCGAGGTCGCCGTGTATCGCGACCAACTCGCCGAGATCGATCGCGACGTCGAGGCCGGCCTCGTCGGAAGCGTCGAGGCAGACGCCGCCCGCGCCGAAATCTCCCGACGCATCCTGCGCGCCGGCCGCCATGCCGACGCGACCAGGACCGCCTCCGGTGGGTCGCGTCTCGTGCCGATCCTGGCGGCCGTGCTGGTGCCGCTCGTCGCCGTCGGCCTCTACGCCCGTCTCGGCCATCCCACCCTGCCCGACATGCCGCTCGAGGCGCGCAAGACGGCGCCCCCCGCCGGCAATTCGCTCGAAGAGCTGGTGGCCAAGGTCGAGACCCATCTCGCCGCCAATCCGAACGACACCCGCGGTTGGGAGGTCCTGGCGCCGACCTACATGCATCTCGGCCGCTACGATCTCGCCGCCGCCGCGTGGCGCAACGCCATCCGCACCGGCGGCCCGACCGATCGGCGCTACAACGAACTCGGCCGCACCCTCGTCGCCGCCGGTGACGATCAGGTCTCGCCGGAAGCCCGCGCCGCCTTCGAGAAGTCGCTCGAGATCGAGCCGAACGGCATCCTGCCGCGCTTCTTCCTCGCCGTCGCCCTCGCCCAGGACGGCAAGAAGGCTGAAGCCGTCGCCGCCTGGAAGGACATCGTGGCGCGCGGCAAGGGCGACGAACCCTGGCTCGCCGACGCCCGCGAGGAACTGGCGCGCGCCGAAGCCGACCTCGCCGGTAAGCCGCACCCCCGGGGGAACGTGGCCGGGCCCGAGCCCCCCCCCGCCGGTAAGCCGTTCGTGCCCCCGACCCCTGCGCCCCCCGCCCCGTCCGCGCCCGCCGCGCCGCCGGCGCCGTCCGCTGCCGCCCCCGGCCCCTCGGCCGCGGATGTCGAGGCTGCTGCCCAGATGTCGCCGGAAGACCGCGCCAAGATGATCGAGACCATGGTCGGGCGTCTGCGGGATCGTCTGTGGACGTCCGGCGGCCCGGTCGACGAATGGCTGCGTCTGATCCGCTTCCAGACGATGATCGGGCAGACGGACGCCGCCGCGCAGTCGCTCGACAAGGCGCGGGCCGCCTATGCCGGCGACCCCGCCGCACTCGCCCGCCTCGACGCCCTCGCCGGAGCGAAGCCCTGATACCATCGCCGGATCGTCGCCGAGGGGGCGAGGGTCCCACGAGTTCGAGGTACGCATGACGCGCAAGCAGAAACGACTGACCCTCATCGGCTTCGCCGGTCTGGTGCTCGCCGCGGCGGTGGGCCTGGTGCTCTTCGCCCTCAACGACCGCATCACCTTCTTCACCTCGCCGACCGATCTCGCCGTCGGCAAGGTCAAGCCCGGCACGCGGCTGCGTCTCGGCGGGTTGGTCGAGGCCGGTTCGATCGAACGCGCCGAAGGCACCACGGTGCGTTTCCGCGTCACCGACGGCGCCAATACCGTGCCGGTGACCTACACCGGCATCCTGCCCGACCTCTTCCGCGAGGGGCAGGGCACGGTGGCGGAAGGCATGGTCGGCACCGACGGTGTCTTCAAGGCCGACACGGTGCTCGCCAAGCACGACGAGAAGTACATGCCCAAGGAAGTGGCCGACGCGCTCAAGGCCTCCGGCCACTGGGGCGAGGACGCGGCCAAGGCGACGCTGAAGAAGTGATCCCGACATCCGACGCCGCGGACGGCCGCGTCGGACGAGAGGTGAGAACCGCGCCGAGCGGTCGCGAGGAGGGAAGCCGATGATCGTCGAGATCGGACATTACGCCCTGGTGTTGGCGCTGGCGCTGGCTCTCGTCCAGTCGGTCGTGCCGATCTGGGGGGCGGTGAAGGGTGACGAGCGGGCGATGGCGCTCGCCGGCCCGATCTCCGTCGGCCAGTTCGTGTTCGTCGCCGTCGCCTTTTCGGCGCTCACCTATGCCCACGTCGTCTCCGACTTCTCGGTGGTCAACGTCTTCGAGAATTCGCATTCGACCAAGCCGATGATCTACAAGATCTCCGGCGTCTGGGGGAACCACGAGGGCTCGATGCTCCTGTGGGTGGCGATCCTCGCGCTGTTCGGCGCGCTCGTCGCCTTCTTCGGCCGCAACCTGCCGCAGACGCTGCGCGCCAACGTCCTCGGCGTCCAGGCCTGGGTGGCGGTCGCCTTCTACCTCTTCGTGCTCCTGACCTCGAACCCCTTCGCCCGCTTCGGCCAGCCGCCGATGGAGGGTCGCGATCTCAACCCGCTGCTCCAGGACGTCGGTCTCGCCATCCATCCGCCGCTGCTCTACCTCGGCTACGTCGGTTTCTCGATCGCCTTCTCCTTCGCCGCCGCGGCGCTGATCGAAGGCCGCATCGATGCCGCCTGGGCGCGCTGGGTGCGTCCCTGGACGCTGACCGCCTGGGTGTTTCTCACCCTCGGCATCGCCATGGGGTCCTACTGGGCCTACTACGAGCTCGGCTGGGGCGGCTGGTGGTTCTGGGATCCGGTCGAGAACGCCTCGCTGATGCCCTGGCTCGCCGGCACCGCGCTGCTGCACTCCGCCATCGTCATGGAGAAGCGCGACGGGTTGAAGATCTGGACGATCCTCCTCGCGATCCTCGCCTTCTCGCTGTCGCTGCTCGGCACCTTCCTGGTGCGCTCCGGCGTGCTCACCTCGGTGCACGCCTTCGCCACCGATCCGGCGCGCGGCGTCTTCATCCTCGGCATCCTGGTGCTGTTCGTCGGCGGCTCGCTCACTCTCTTCGCGGCCCGCGCCGCGACCCTGACCAAGGGCGGCCTCTTCGCCCCGGTCAGCCGCGAGGGTGCGCTGGTCTTCAACAACCTGTTTCTGACCGCCGGTACCGCCACCGTCTTCGTCGGCACGCTCTATCCGCTGATGCTGGAAGCGACCACCGGCGGCAAGATCTCGGTCGGCGCGCCGTTCTTCGACATGACCTTCGGCCCGCTGATGGTGCCGCTGCTGATCGCCCTGCCGATGGGGCCGTTCCTCGCCTGGAAGCGCGGCGACATCCTGGCGGTGGTGCAGCGTCTGGCGGCCGTCATGGTGCTGTCGGTCGTCGCCGTTCTCGTCACCTGGATGCTGAAGGGGCACGACATCCTGCCGGCGCTGGGCGTCGGCCTCGCCACTTGGCTGATGCTCGGCTCGCTCGCCGAGATCCTCTGGCGCATCAAGCTCTTCACCGAACCGAGCGTGTCGCTGCGTCGCGCCGTCGGCCTGCCGCGCTCGGCCTGGGGCACCTTCCTCGGCCACTTCGGCGTCGGCGTCATGCTGCTCGGCATCGTCGCCGAGGGTGCCTGGAAGATCGAGCACGTGCTGGTGATGAAGCCCGGCGACCACATTCGCGTCGAGCGCTTCGACGTCGCCTTCGAGCGTGCCGTTCCCAATTCCGGTCCCAACTGGGACGAGGTCATCGCCCGCTTCGAGGTCACCGACGGTACGTCGAACCCGCCGATCGTCATGGAGCCGTCGAAGCGCACCTATCGCACCCGCTCGATGCCGACCACCGAGACGGCGATCGAAACCTACGGCCTCTTCTCCCAGCTCTATCTCGCCATCGGCGAGGCGCAGGGCGAGGGCGTGGCCATGCGCATCTACTGGAAGCCGCTGGTGCTGCTGATCTGGATCGGCACGCTGATCATGTCGATCGGCGGCGTCGTGTCGCTCACCGATCGCCGCCTGCGGGTCGGTGCGCCGACGCCGCATCGGGTCGCCGCCGCCGCGCTGCCGGCCGCCGCCGAATGAGGATGGAGCCGATGTCGTTCCGCCGCGCCGCTGCCGCCCTCGCCCTGTCGCTCCTCGCCGGCCCCGCCGTCGCGGTCCAGCCCGACGAGATGCTCTCCGACCCGAAGCTCGAGGCGCGCGCCCGCGAGCTGTCGGGCGAACTGCGCTGCCTCGTCTGTCAGAACCAGTCGATCGACGACAGCGATGCGCCGCTCGCCAAGGATCTGCGCGTCCTGGTGCGCGAGCGCATCAAGACCGGCGACACCAACACCCAGGTGCTCGACTATCTCGTCGCCCGCTACGGCGAGTTCGTGCTGCTCAGGCCGCGCTTCAACGCCCACACGGCGATCCTGTGGACGCTGCCCTTTGCCGTGCTGATCCTCGGCGCCGGCGGCATCTTCCTCGCCCTGCGCCGCCGTTCCGCCCGCGCCGGGTCGATCGAAGCGCCGCTCAGCGCCGAAGAGAAGGCGCGGCTCGACGAGATCCTCGCCCGCGAGAGCTGATCTCGGGGACGAGCATATCGGTCGTGTCGGAACGGGTCCGCGAAGCGACGCACCTCAGCCGTGCGCTCAGCGCGCCGTCACCACGCGGCTCGGCGGACCACCGTCTTCGGTCTTGTAGGCGATCGAGCAACCGGCCGGGTCGCACATGTCGGCGAGGGCGATGGTGCGCTCGACCTCCCTGTCGCGGAAGGGCAGCGAGACCTCGGGGCCGAGGGCGACGGCCGAGGCGAGGACGAACAGCGTCGCGGCGCCGGTGACGATGGATCGGTCGGACAACCTCATGGGATCCTCCCGTGACTCGTGGGATGGTCACCTCAGGGGAATTAGTGGAATTCCTGAGAGGTCATCCCCACCTCGCGTTCACGTGATCGCGCGCGATCGGCCGGCATCGGCCGCTGTTCCCGCCTTACCGAAAGTTAATTCACGCGCCATGGCGTCGTAAGGCGCGCCGACCCATCTTCGAAGGCATCGGCGGCTCCCCCCCTGTCCGTCGGAACCGGAATCCCTTCGAAAAGAACGATGGGTGTATCGAAATGAACAACGACGATCTCGTGACGCAGGTCGCGCCCCGCGACCGGACGGTGCGTCGCAAGACTCTCCTGGCCGGTGCAGCTTCGCTTCTCGTCGTCGGCATGCTCGCCGGCGTGCAGGTGCTCGGTCAGCCGCAGAGCGCCCTGGCGCAGGCCACCGTCGCCGCGCCGACCCCCCAGACCTTCAGCTTCGCTCCCGTGGTCGCCCGGGTGCGCCCGGCGGTGGTCTCCATCCGCGTCAAGGGCGAGGTCCCCGGCCCGCGCGAGAGCTTCATGGAGAGCTTCCCCGACATTCCCGAAGGCGGTCCGGTCGATCGCTTCTTCCGTGAGTGGCGCGGTCCCGGTTGGGGCTGGCGTGGCGGTCCCGGCCCCCGTGGCCCCGGCCCGCACGGTCCCGGCTGGCGCCATCGCGCCCCCCGCGCCGAAGTGGTGACCGCGCAGGGCTCCGGCTTCATCGTCTCGCCGGACGGCAAGGTGGTGACCAACTACCACGTCGTGAAGGACGCCAAGGAAGTGGTGATCGTCACCGACGACGGCGCCGAGTGGAAGGGCAAGGTGGTCGGCGCCGACGAGAAGACCGACGTCGCCCTGATCAAGATCACCTCCGACCGCAAGGACTTCCCGACCGTTCCCTTCGCCACCACCGAAGTGCGCCCGGGCGACTGGGTGCTCGCCGTCGGCAATCCCTTCGGCCTCGGCGGTTCGGTCACCGCCGGCATCGTCTCGGCCCGCGGCCGTGAGATCGGCGCCGGGCCCTACGACGACTTCCTGCAGATCGACGCGCCGATCAACCGCGGCAACTCCGGCGGCCCGACCTTCGATCTCGCCGGCAACGTCGTCGGTATGAACACCGCCATCTACACCCCCAACGGCGGTTCGATCGGCATCGGCTTCGCGATTCCCGCGACGACGGTGCAGAAGGTCCTGACCCAGCTCGAGAAGGGCGGCGAGGTGGTGCGCGGTTGGCTCGGCGTCCAGGTGCAGCCGATCGGCCGCGACATGGCCGACGGTCTCGGTCTGGCCGAGGCGCGCGGCGCTCTCGTCGCCGAGGCGCAGCCGGGCTCGCCCGCCGCCAAGGCGGGTCTGAAGGCCGGCGACGTCATCATGGCGGTCAACGGCCGCGGCGTGCGCAACTCGCGCGACCTCGCCCGCACCATCGCCGGCTACGAACCCGGCACCAAGGTGCGGATCACCTACTCGCGCGATGGCCGAGAGGTGACCGTCGAGGCCGAACTCGGTCGTCTCGTCCAGGACGCCAAGGCCGCGCCGGAGACCGCCGACGACGGCGGCGCCGCGTCCGCGACCCTCGACGATCTCGGCCTGCGGCTGGCGCCGGCGTCCGAGGTCGGTGAGCGCAGCGGTGGTGTCGCGGTGGTCGACGTCGATCCGCAGGGTCTCGCCGCGGCGCGCGGCATCCGTGCCGGCGACGTCGTGCTCGAGGTCCAGGGCCGCGCCGTGTCGACACCGGCGGACGTCGCCGACGGCATCCGCGGCGCCCGCGCCGAGGGCCGCAAGGCGGTGCTGCTCCGGGTCAAGTCGTCCCAGGGCGTGCGCTACGTGCCGTTGCCGATCGTGACCGGCTGACGGTTCCTTCTCCTCCCGCCCGCCGGCCGCTCAGAGAACGCCCCCCGTGCGAGCGCGCCGGTGTGGTGGAAGACCGTTCGGGGGCGGGTGTTCGAGTCCTGCCGCCGATCGTGACGACGGGTTAGACTGTGACCATGCGAATCCTCATCGTCGAAGACGACCGCGAAGCGGCCGCCTATCTGGTCAAGGCTCTGAAAGAAGCCGGTCACGTCGCCGAACAGGCGAACGACGGCGAAACCGGCGCGCACATGGTGGCGACCGGCGACTACGACGTCGTCGTCATGGACCGCATGTTGCCGAAGCGCGACGGTCTCTCGATCGTCCAGGAGATGCGCGGCCGCGGCGACGCGACGCCGGTGCTCGTCCTCTCCGCCCTCGGTCAGGTCGACGACCGTGTCGACGGCCTGCGCGCCGGCGGCGACGACTATCTCGCCAAGCCCTACGCCTTCACCGAACTTCTCGCCCGCGTCGAGGCGCTCGCCCGCCGCGCCCGTCCCGGCGAGGTGGAGACCACCTACCGGGTCGGCGATCTGGTGCTCGATCGCCTCTCCCACACCGTGACCCGCGCCGGCGAGGACGTGCCGCTGCAGCCGCGCGAGTTCCGCCTGCTCGAATATCTGATGAAGCATGCCGGCCAGGTGGTCACCCGGACCATGCTGCTGGAGAATGTCTGGGACTATCATTTCGATCCGCAGACGAACGTCATCGACGTCCACATGTCGCGCCTGCGCGCCAAGATCGACCGCGGCCAGGACCGGCCGCTGCTG
>CALMYM010000067.1 GCA_937873675.1 uncultured Alphaproteobacteria bacterium
ACCAGTATATTGGTACCATCGCGATGCCGCCCCCGCAAGACACGGCGACGCCGCCGGAGGCGCCGCGACCGGGTGCTTTTCGACCACCGTTCCGGTCCCGAACCGGGTGCGACCTCGCGTCCGATCGCGCCCCACCACCCCGCCGTTTCGCCGACGAGCGCCCTCCCGCATCGGTAGCGTTCCGGAATACCGACTGCTCCCACTTACGGTTCCGCTTCGGCGGGCCTATGTAGAACGGGTCGAACCCGTGACCTCCGCCGCTCGCCGGCCGCGAACGATGGAAACGCGGGAGTGAGACGGGCTTTCAGCCATGTCCACGGAGCCGAAGGTTTCCTCCTCGCCGGACGCGCTCGCCGAAACCGAGCGGTCGTCCGCCACGCCGTGCTTCGCCGAGGGTCGCGTCGCCGCGATCCGCGGGGCGGTGGTCGATGTGACCTTTCCCGAGGGCGACCTCCCCACCGTCGAAGAGGCCCTGCGCATCGCCGACGGCGACGGCCGCTCGGTGATCGCCGAGGTCCAGGCCCATCGCGACGCCGACACCGTGCGCGCCATCGCGCTCGCCGCCACCGCCGGCTTCCGCCGCGGCGACCCGGTCGTCCGCCTCGGACGGCCGATCGAGGTACCGGTCGGCGACGCCGTCCTCGGCCGCCTCGTCGACGTCACCGGCCGCATCGGCGACGGCGGCCCGCCGCTCCCCGACGACGTGCCCCGCCGCGCCATTCACCGCGCCCCCCCGCCGCTCGCCGATCAGCGCGGCATCTCCGATCTCTTCGCCACCGGCATCAAGGTCCTCGACCTCCTCACCCCGATCGCGCAGGGCGGCAAGGCGGCGATGTTCGGCGGCGCCGGCGTCGGCAAGACCGTGCTGGTGATGGAACTCATCCACGCCATGGTCGCCGGCTATCAGGGCATCTCGGTCTTCGCCGGCATCGGCGAGCGCTCCCGCGAAGGCCACGAGATGCTGCTCGACATGCGCGGCTCCGGCGTCCTCGAGAACACCGTCCTGGTCTACGGCCAGATGAACGAGCCGCCCGGCGCCCGCTGGCGGGTGCCGCTGACGGCGCTGACCATCGCCGAACACTTCCGCGACGAACGCCGGCGCAACGTCCTCCTGCTGATGGACAACGTCTTCCGCTTCGTCCAAGCCGGCTCCGAGGTCTCCGGCCTCCTCGGCCGCCTGCCGTCGCGCGTCGGCTATCAGCCGACACTGGCCGACGAGGTGGCGGCGCTGCAGGAGCGCATCGCATCGGTCGGCGGCGCCTCGGTCACGGCGATCGAGGCGGTCTACGTGCCGGCCGACGACTTCACCGATCCCGCGGTGACCACCATCGCCGGCCACGTCGATTCCATGGTGGTGCTGTCGCGCGCCATGGCGGCGGAGGGCATGTATCCGGCGGTCGACCCGATCGCCTCCTCCTCGATCCTGCTCGACCCGCTGATCGTCGGCGACGAACACGCCCGCGTCGCCACCGAGGTACGCCGCACGATCGAGCACTATCGCGAGCTCCAGGACGTCATCGCCCTGCTCGGCCTCGAGGAACTCGGCGCCGACGACCGCCGCATCGTCGGCCGCGCCCGCCGCCTGCAACGTTTCCTCACCCAGCCCTTCGCCGTCACCGAGGCCTTCACCGGCGTCGCCGGCCGTTCGGTGCCGGTCGCCGCCACCATCGCCGGCTGCCGGGCGATCCTCGCCGGCGACTGCGACGACTGGCAGGAGAGCTCGCTCTACATGGTCGGCGACCTCGACGAGGCCCACGCCAAGGAGACCGCGGCCCGCGGCGGAAGATCGACGGGAGGTGCGCCGTGACGCGAACCCTCCACCTCGTCGTCACCACCCCCGACCGCCTCCTCGTCGAGGCGGACGGTGTCGCCGCGGTGCGCGCCGAGGACGAGAGCGGCTCCTTCGGCATCCTGCCCGGCCACACCGATCTCCTCACCGTGCTCACCGCCTCGGTGCTGCGCTGGCGCCTCGCCGACGGCGCCACCCGGTATTGCGTCGTCCACGGCGGCATGATGACCGTGTCGAACGGCGACCGCGTCGCCGTCGCCTGCCGCCAGGGCGAACTCGGCGACGATCTCGCCGCCCTCGAAGCCCGCGTCCACGCCCGCCGCAGTGCCGAGACCGACGCCGACCGTCGCGCCCGGGTCGAACAGATGCGCCTCCACACCCTCGCGGTGCGGCAGTTGCTGCGCTGGCTCCGCCCCGGCTCGGCGGCCTCCGCCGCCTTCGGCGACGGTGACGGCGAAGCGGAGATGGGAGGCGCGCCATGACGCCCCCCGATCTCGACCCCGCGCCCACCCCCGCCGAAGACGATCCGCTGGCCACGGCCGCCCGGCGCGCCGCCACACGCGACGAGGAGGGCCGCCGTGTCGGCGAACCGTCGCTCGGTTCGCGCCTCGCCCAGATCGGCGTCCTCGGTTGGGCGATCGTCGTGCCGGCGTTGATCGGCGCCCTCGCCGGCCGCTGGCTCGACCGCCGCTTCGGCACCGGCATCTTCTTCTCCGCTCCGGCGATCATGCTCGGCGCGGCGATCGGCTTCCACACCGCCTGGAAATGGATGCATCGCACCCGGGGAGACATCTGATGGCGACCGTCACCACGTTCGGCTCCCCCTTGCTGCTCGTCGCCGCCTTCGCCGCCGGTCTCGCCCTCGGCCTCCTCCACTTCGCCTCGCTCCGCCGCATCGCCGACATCTTCGCCGCCGGCGCCGCCGGTCGCGCCCTGGCGTTGCAGACGGCGCGCTGGGTGGTGCTCGTCGCGGTGCTGATCCTCTTCGCCCGCCAGGGCGCCCTGCCCCTGCTGCTGACCGCCCTCGGCCTCTTCGTCGCCCGCGCCGTGGTGCTGCGTCGCAAGGAGACCTCGCCATGACCGGCTCGCCGCTCGTCTCCGAACCGCTCTTCCATCTCGGTCCGGTACCGATCACCGCAGCGGTGACGACCACCTGGGCGATCATGGCGGCGCTGATCCTCGGCGCGATCCTCCTCACCCGCCGGCTCACCCTGCTGCCGTCGCGCACCCAGAGCGTCGTCGAGATGCTGGTCGGCGCCGTCGACGATCAGATCCGCGACACGCTCGGCGCCGATCCCACCCCTTATCGGCCGCTGATCGGCGGCATCTTCGTCTTCGTCCTCGCCGCCAACTGGTCGTCGTTGGTGCCCGGCGTCGAACCGCCGACGGCGAAGCTCGAAACCGACGCCGCCCTCGCCCTCGTCGTCTTCGCCGCGACCATCTTCTACGGCGTCCGCACCCGTGGCCTCCTCGGCTGGATGAAGACCTTCGCCGAGCCGAGCTGGGTGATGATCCCGCTCAATCTGGTCGAGCAGATCACCCGCACCTTCTCCCTCGTCGTCCGCCTCTTCGGCAACGTCATGAGCGGCGTCTTCGTCGTCGGCATCGTGCTGAGCCTCGCCGGCCTCCTGGTGCCGATCCCCTTGATGGCGCTCGATCTCCTCACCGGCGCGGTGCAGGCCTACATCTTCGCCGTGCTCGCCACCGTCTTCATCGGCGCCGCCGTCGGCGAAACCGAGCCACCCGATCCGCATGCGATCGCCAAGGAGCCCGAAACCCCATGAACCTCGTCGAGATCGTATCCATCCTCGGGGCCGCCCTCGCCGTGTCCTTCGGCGCCATCGGCCCGGCGCTCGGCGAGGGCCGAGCCGTCGCCGCGGCGATGGAGGCCATCGCCCGTCAGCCCGAGGCCGCGGGGACGCTGTCGCGCACCCTGTTCGTCGGCCTCGCCATGATCGAGACCATGGCGATCTACTGTCTGGTGATCGCCCTGCTGCTGCTCTTCGCCAACCCCTTCGTGAAGTGATCGCGCCATGCGCATCGACTGGTGGACGCTCGGCCTGCAGACGATCAACGTCCTGATCCTCGTCTGGATCCTCGGCCGCTTCTTCTTCCGTCCGGTCGCAGACATCGTCGCGGCCCGGCGGGCCGAAGCGGCGAAGCTCCTCGACGAGGCGCGCGCCGCCCGTGACGCCGCCGTGGCCGCCCGTACCGAGGCCGAGGCGGAAGTCGTACGCCGCGCGAGCGACCGCGACCGCGCCGTCGCCGCCGCCACCGCCGAGGCCGACACCGCGAAGGCCGCGCTCCTCGCCACCGCCCGCGCCGAGGCCGACCGCCTGCGCGCCGCGGCGCGCGACGACATCCACCGTCTCGTCGCCCTCGAGACCGCCCGCGCCGAGGCGCGGGCCGGCCGCCTCGCCGTCGACATCGCCGCCCGCCTGATGACCCGCCTGCCGAAGGAGGCGCAGGTCGCCGGTTTCGTCGCCGGTCTCGCCGAGGCGGTGGCGACGCTGCCCGAGGCGACCCGCGCCGCCCTCGGCACCGGCGCGCCGCTGGCGCTGAAGGCACCGCGCCCGCTCGACGACGACGAACGGGCCACCATCGCCGGCGCCCTCGCCGACGTCCTCGGCCGACCGGCGGAGATCGCCGTCACCGTCGATCCGGCGCTCCTCGCCGGCCTCGAACTCGAAATGCCCCACGCGGTGGTGCGCAACAGCCTCGCCGCCGACCTCGAACGCATCGAAGCGGAGCTCGCTCGTCATGACGTCTCCTGACGCGATGCCCCCCGGGGGCGACCGCCGCGGCGACGACGCCTGGCTGGAACGCGGCCGCGCCGCCCTCGCCCGCGCCGATCTGGCGCCGCGCGCCGCCTCGATCGGCCGGGTCGAGACCATCGCCGACGGCATCGCCCGCGTCTCCGGCCTGCCCGAGGTGCGGCTCGACGAACTTCTCACCTTCCAGGGCGGCCGCACCGGCTTCGCCCTCGGCCTCGACGCCCACGCCATCGACGCGGTCCTTCTCGACGACCCGGTCGGCGTCGAAGCCGGCTCGCGCGTCGACGGTACCGGCGAGGTGGTGCGCGTCCCCGTCGGCCCCGGCCTCCTCGGCCGCATCGTCGACCCGCTCGGGCGTCCCCTCGACGGC
>CALMYM010000068.1 GCA_937873675.1 uncultured Alphaproteobacteria bacterium
ACGAAGCCCGCCGCCGCGCCGGTGAGGCCGGAGGAGTAGGCGAGGAGGGCGGCGAAGGCGGCGAGCGTGGCGACGGTCAGCGGCGTGATCGGCTCGCCGGCGCCGCGATAGAGGACCTTGGTCGCCTCCCAGCCGCAGCGGGCGGCGAGAAGCGTGACGCCGAGCGCCGTCACCGGCCCGCCGGGCACGACGAAACCGAGCGCCACCACGACGATGGCGACCTCGGAGATCAGCGTCGGCCACAGGCCGCGGGCCTTCTCGGCGGTCGCCGGCAGGATCGACAGCACGCCGACGAGCGCCACCGCGACGGCGAGGAAGACGCCGACGAGACCGGCGAGGACGATGGTTTCGCTCACGGTTCGCGCCTCGTGATCGATCGGGCGACGCGGTGCTGATGCCAGCGCAGCGCCGGGCCGAGAAGGGAATGGAAACGGGCGAGGAGGCCGAGCGTGACGCCGGGAGCGACGGTGAACCGCCCGGCGGCGGCGGCCTCCAACATGGCCTTCGCCACCGCGTCCGCCGTCCACAGGCCGGCGCCGGCGGTGATCGCCTCGGTGACGGCCGGCTTGGTGCGGCGCTCGGCGACGAGTTGCGGCGTGTCGGTGTCGGGCGGATAGGCGAGGGTGACCGAGATGCCGTGTTCGGCGAGCTCGACCCGGAGGACCTCGGCGAGGCCGCGCACCGCGAATTTCGACGGCGCATAGGCCGAATAGCCGTAGATGCCGAAGAGACCGGCGCCCGAGGAGACGAGGACGATGCGGCCGCGACCGGCCGCCCGCATCGACGGCACCACGGCGTGGACCGCGGCGAGGGTGCCGAGATAGTTGACCTCGATCTGGGCGCGATGGGCGTCGAGCGGTTGTTCGACGAAGAGGCCGGGTTCGGCGATGCCGGCGGAGGCGACGAGCCACGCGACGGGGCCGTGCTCGGCCACGACCTCGGCCATCGCACCGGCCACGGCCGTCTCGTCGCGCACGTCGAGCGGATGGACGGAGACGCGGGCGCCGGGGACGGCGGCGCGGATCGCCTCGGCCGTCGCGTCGAGGAGGGCGGGGCGACGGGCGATGAGCGCGATGGGATGACCGAGCCGGGCGAGGCGCAGCGCCGCCGCCGCGCCGATGCCGCTCGATCCACCGGTGACGACGGCCGGCCCCGTACGGGTGGCGGTGTCGTCGCGCCCCATGGCGTCAGCCCTCGGCGTCGCCGTTCGCGAACTTCAGCATGTCGGCGAGGCCGACCTCGTCGTCGACCTGGACCGGCGGATGCTTGAACAGGAAGCTGGCGATCGAGCCGAGATCACCGGAGAGACCGCGATCCTTGGCGATCTTGGCCAGACGGATGCCGATCAGCGCCATCGCCGCCGCATTGGGCGAATCTTCCACCGAGACGCGCGCCTCGATGTTCATCGGCACGCCGCCGAACAGCCGGCCCTCGAGCCGCACATAGGCGATCTTGTTGTCGTTCAGCCACGGCACGTAGTCGGACGGCCCGATGCGGATCTGCTGGTCGTCGAGCCGCTCGACCATGGCGGTCTGCACCGCCTCGGTCTTCGACAGGCGCTTGGTCAGCAGCCGGTCGTGATCCATCATGTTGAGGAAGTCGGTGTTGCCGCCGACGTTCAGCTGATAGGTGCGGTCCATCTTGACGCCGCGCATGTCGAAGAGATGCGACAGCGTGCGGTGGACGATGGTGGCGCCCATCTGCGCCTTGAAGTCGTCGCCGAGCACCGGCACGCCGCCGGCCTTGAACTTCGCCGACCACTTCGGATCCGAGGCGATCAGCACCGGGATGCCGTTGACCAGGGCGCACCCCGCCTCGATGGCGCAAGTCGCGTAGAATTCGACGGCTTCCTGCGACCCGACGGGCAGGAAGTTGATCATCACCTCGACCTCGCGCTCCTTGAGATGCGCGACGATCGCGGCGCGATCGAGCGCCGGCGCGGTCGAGACGACGAAGGAGCGCTCGGCCATCTGGTTGCGCATGAAGGCGGAGACGCCGTCGAGATCGGGGCCGCGCTGCACGATCACGCCGGCTTTGGGCACGTCGGGCTTGAACACCGCGGTGCAGTTCGGCGCCTGGAAGATGGCTTCCGAGATGTCGAGGCCGACCTTTCGGGCGTCGACGTCGAAGGCGGCGACGATCTCGATGTCTTCCGGTCGCCAGCCGCCGAGCACCGGGAAGGGTACGCCGATCGCGGCCTCACCTTCGGAGCGGCAGTAGGCGACGCCCTGGACGAGCGAGCTCGCGCAGTTTCCGAGACCGACGATGGCGGTGCGAATTTTCCGCGACATGTGATGCCCCTTGGCAGGTGTTCTGCGCGCAGCGACGGAAGCCGACGACCGGCGGATCGAGATCCGCGGTCGGTTTCCGCCGGATTTCCCGACGACGAGCCGCTCGCCACCGCCCCCTGGCGGGATGACCCGCCGGTTCAATAGCGCCGATGGCGCCGAGGGAAAAGCCGTCGAACGTAGTTTCCTCGCCGCACGCGGCCGTTGGCACGGTCCCGCGGCCGTCCGAATCGCCGTCGCAGTGGCCGCTCACGCCGGGAACCGACCGGGCAGGGGCCTCCGACAGGCCACCGGCTGGCCTCGTCGATCGGCAGGCGAGAGTTCGCACCCCCGTCGATCGGAGCGGGGCGCCCGTCGATCCCTCGGCGGTGAGGGAAAAGACGTTCCCCGTGACGATCGGTCGCTCGTCGAGGACCGGTCGCCCTTGTCAGTTGCCGCAATCGGACCGAATGTCGATGGCATCGTCGCTTCGTCTTCAGCCGAGATTCCGATCCGCGATGATCCGTTCGCCTCTTTCGCCGCCGCCCGCGTCGCCGAGCGCCGACACCCGTGTCCACCTGCCGCGCCGCACCGTCCTCGGTCTGGCGCTCGCCGCCGTGTGGGGCGACGCCCTCACCGGCCGGGCGCGGGCCGAGCCGCGGATCGTCCTTCCCGCCATGCGTTCGGAGATCTCGACCTTCGCCGAACTGCCGGTGGTGCGACCGCAGCACGTGCCGCAGGACGACGGGATGCTGTTCTACGTGCAGCATTCGATCAACGCCAACGTCATCGTCTACGCCGCCCGGCGCGGTGCGAACGGCAGCCTGGACCGGAAGAGCCCGATCGACGTGTTCTGGCGGCGCTATGCCTCCAAGGGCCAGAAGCGCGACCTCAGCTTCTTCGAGCGGGTCTTCGCCTTCGGCGTCAACGCGCTGTCGGCCGGCGAGGGGCGCTGGTCGGTCGGTCTGGTCAGCTGGCACGAACGCGAGGGGACGCTCGACTTGGGGCCGAACGGCCAGCCGCGCCTCCTCGTGCCCATCGACAAGCGGCAGATGCGCCCGGTCTACGTCTATGCCGAGGCGGTGAACGACGGTTTCATCCCGTCCATCCGCCACATCGACCTCTACGCGACCGTCGACGGCGAGAAGGGCTACGTGCGCGAGCGCGTCCACTTCGGCTGAGGCGGTGCGCCGGGAGGGCGTCTCCGCGCGGGCGGGCATCTCCGTCGACGAGGCGCGGAGCCCTCGAGATCTCCCGACCTCAAGAACTCCGATCATCGGAGGTGTCTCGGCGAGCGTCGTCCTCGCGGCGGTTGGCGCCGGCGTCCGGAGGACCGTAATGGCGGTCGAGGACCAAGCGGACGCGATCGCTCCACGACGCCGGGATCGTGTTGAAGCACATCGTCCGCGGCGCGATCCATCGCAACACCGCGAGGCGCGCCCGAACATAGGCGGCGATCACGCGGCTCTCCTCCACGTGGGCGAAGGAGAGGAGCACGGCGCCGAAGGTCCGCACCGTGCGCGGGGAATGATCGCGCAGCTCGAAACTGTTGACCAGCATCTGCCAGTTCGCGCCGAGATCGTCGCTGCGGAAACGCAGGGCGACGGCGCGATCGAGAAACGCGCCGCATTCGCGCCAGACCGTCTCGCAGGTCGTCCGACGCATGACGTGGAACGAGTGCTCGGCGCGAAAGACCCGCCGAAGCCCGTGATCGTAGAGCCGCAGCGCCGTCTGGCTCACGGTCCTCGTATGACCTTCGTGACGGACGGCGTCGCGCTCGGCGCGTCGACGTGAGGTGAAGCGACCGCGCAGCGACAGCTCGCCGTCGACGACGAAATGGTCGCGCGGCGTCTCGCGCCAGAACAGGAAATCGTCGTTGGCGTAGAGGAAGATCTCCGACAGACCGGGGATGCGGTGCACGAACGGTTCGATCGAGCGGCTGGCGAAGGTCGGCAGGATGGCCGCGGGCATGATCTGCGGATGTTCGACGATGTGGATGCGCGGATCGTCGAGATCGACCGGCGGTCGTTGCCCGGGGGCGACGACGATGTGGATGTCGCGGATCCAGGGCGCGAAACGGCGGGCCGAGTGGACCGAATAGGCGATCTCGCCGATCTGCCGGTAACGCGCGTCGTCGCCCGTGAGGTCGTCGCGATCGATGTGGCCGGTCGCAGCGCTCAGATGACGGCGCTTCAAGGCGCGGAACTCGGGGTCCGTGCCGTCGACCCACAGATAGACGAGGTCGATCGGCGCGTCGGGATGAATGCGATCGGTCGTGCGGTCGGACGTGGACATCGGTTCGGCCGACGGTTCCTCCGCGCCACCGATACGGGCGAGATCGCTTCCCATGATCTTCCGTTCGGATCGACGGCGCATCGCGCCGGCTCGAGGCCGGGTCCGCCGCGAGGTTGGGGGTCGGGCGTTCCGTCCACTCACGGAACGGAAGGCCGGCTCCAGCTCGTCATGGGCGCTCGTGGCGCCTCAGAGCCGCCGAATCTTTCCTCATCGAGCCGGGAGACGCAACCCTGTCGGATGACGCCATCGGTCACAGGGTGGGCGAACCGAGAGGTCTTCGGAACGTGCGGGAAAGCGGCGGGAGGCGGACGCGGCCCCGATGCCGCGGCCATCGAACGCGGGATTTCGCCTCGCCTCGATCGTCCCGAGCCTGTAAGAGAGCGGTCGCCCGGTGGCACGCGAAGTCGTCGGGAAGGCGTCCACGCATCGCGGGCGCCGCCGAGCGCGCCGCGAAGGGGGTGCGCGCTGCGCCGAGGTGAACGATGTTCGGGAAGATGTTCTCCTTCCTGTGGAGGAACGCGCCGAAGGGAATGGCGATCCCGGTGATCGTGCTGGCGATCCTCACCGGTCTGTCGCGCAACGCCCTGCTGCACGTCACCAACGCCGCCGCGTCCGACGTCGCGAAGCCGGACTTCTTCCACCATTGGCTGCCGGTGTTCCTGGTGACGCTCGTCACCTACGCGGTGCTCCACTTCGTCTATCCGGTGATGGCGCAGTCGCTCGTCGCCCGCATGGCGGCGTCGCTGAGGCGCCGCCTGACCCGCAATCTCCTCAAGGCGACGCCGCTCTTCGTCCAGAGCCGCGAACACGGCGGCCTCTACCACATCATCACCACCGACGTTCAGGTGGTCACCGCGATCAGCCGGACGGTGATCGAGTTCCTGCCGGCGGTGATCTTCCTGGTGCTGGCGACGCCGCAGGTGCTGGCGCTGTCGCCGGCGGTGGGCGGCTTCGCCCTCCTGGTGATGATCGGCGGCATCCTCGGCTACTACCTGCAACGCCGCGCCATCTCCGGCCTGACCCGTCACATCCGCACGGTCGAGATCGACTATTTCGAGCGTGTCTCCGACATCATCGGCGGCTTCCGCGAACTGAAGCTGCACCGCCCGCGCCGGCACGATCTCGAAGGCGAGATCGGCCACACGGTCGACGAGATCCGCGACGTCACCATCCGCATGGAACAGCGCTACGCCGCCAGCGAGGTGGTGATGCAGTCGCTGAAGTTCGTGCTGGTCGGCGGCATCGTCTTCATCGTTCCCTATCTCGGCGTCGGCGACAGCACCGTCGTCTTCCAACTGCTGACGGTGGTCCTGTTCTCGCTCGGCCCGTTCGAATCGGTGGTCAAGCAGATCCCGGCGCTGCTGCGCGCCATGGTGTCGTTCCGCCGCATCGACGAACTGGATCTCGAGCTGAAGCGCTTCGAAGCCGTCGAGGAGGCCGATCGGCCGCCGCCGGGGCCGTTCGAGCGGCTGGCGCTCGAGGGCGTGATCGCTCACTACCCGCGCAGCGACGGTCCGGGCTTCGAACTCGGGCCGATCGACTTCGAACTGCGGCGCGGCGAGGTCGTGCTGGTGGTCGGCGACAACGGCTCGGGCAAGACCACTTTCCTCAACGTGCTCGCGGGCCTTCTCGACATCGACGGCGGCCGCATCACGGTCGACGGCGTGCCGGTCGAAGACCGCGACATGGCGGCCTACCGCGATCGGTTCTCGGCGATCTTCACGGTCTTCCACCTGTTCTACCGGCTCTTCGGCCTGTCGCAGGTCGACCCCGCACATGCTCGCGGCCTCCTGCAGCGGCTGCAGCTCGACGAGGTCACCGACTACGCCGACGGCCGTTTCACCCAGCTGAACCTGTCGTCGGGCCAGCGGCGCCGGCTGGCGCTGGCGGTGGTGCTGCTGGAGAACCGCGACATCGTCGTCCTCGACGAGTTCATCGCCGATCAGGATCCGGGCAAGCGCGAGTTCTTCTTCCGCACCCTGCTGCCCGAGCTGAAGGCGGCGGGCAAGACCGTGGTGGTGACCACCCACGACCTCGTCTGGGTGCCGCACTGCGACCGGCTGGTGCGCTTCTCCGGCGGCCGCATCGTCGCGATCGAACACCCGTCGGTCGACGACGCCGTCCTCACCGACTGACCGGCGGTTCCTCGCCGACGGCGAAGCCGAGATCGGCCACCGCGGCGGCGCGGTCGCCGACGAGGAAGAACAGGCGCATGTCGCGCCGCCCGCTCGCGCCCTCTGCCGGACGTTCGCGCAGCCGCGCCGCCACCGCCGCACCGATCGCGATCGGCGCCATGAAGCGCATGTTGAGACGGACGAGCGCGGCCTCGGGTCCCGCGTCGGCGAGAACCTCCGCCGCTGCGGCGAGGAGAGCGCCCGGCACCACCGGCCCGGCGAGGCCGAGGCCCCGGGCGTGGTCCGCGTCGGTGTGGATCGGATTGACGTCGCCGACGAGACGGAGCCAGCGCTCGACCGGCTCGGGCCCGAGCGGCCGGGTGGTGGCGCGATCGACGGTGTCGGGGCTCGCGGCCATCGGCAGACCGGTCGCGGCGGCGAGCTGCGACGCCTCGATCGGCCGGATCGAGGTGCGGATCGCCGCGACGGTCACACCGCGGCCGTCGACCAGATCGGCCTCGATGCGGAAGGGGGCGACGTCGCTCGCCGGCTCGCCGAACCGGAAGCGGACCTCGACCGGTTCGTCGGCGACGAGACGCCCGCTCGCCTCGATCGCCAGTTGCTCCTGCACCAGAACGCGGCCGGGTCGCGGCGCGAAGAGCGCATCGCGGCGGGCGGTGTCGAGCCGGGAGAACAGCAGAAACGGCGCTGCGAAGGGCATCGCGAGGCCGGGCGCGGCCCCGGTGACATCGGCGACGAGGTCGATGAGTTCGGCGATCTCGGCCGCCGTCACGGCGATCGTCTCGGCCATCGCGCTCACCCGCGGCCGGGCAGTGTCACCACCAACGACGCGTTGATGCCGCCGAAGGCGAAGGAATTCGACATGGCGGCGTCGGCGGTGAAGGGGCGGGCGACGTTCGGCACCGGCTCGAAGCCGATCTTGGGGTCGACGCCGAGGAAGTTGATCGTCGGCGGTGCGATCTGGGCGCGCAGCGCCTCGACGGTGATGATGAACTCGAGCGCCCCACCGGCGCCGAGCGCATGGCCGTGGATCGGCTTGGTCGAGGACACCGCGAGCCCGTCGAAGGCGTCGCCGAAGACGGTGCGCAGGGCGTTGGTCTCGGTGACGTCGTTGGCGATCGTGCCCGTCCCATGGGCGTTGACGTAGCCGATGCGCGCCGGATCGAGGCCGGAGGACTCCACGGCTTTGCGGATGCAGGTGGTGGCACCCACCTGATCGGGCCGCAGCAGATCGTTGGCGTCGGCGTTGGTGGCGTAGCCGACGAGTTCGGCGAGCACCGTCGCGCCGCGCGCCTCGGCGGCTTCCATCGACTCGAGCACGACGATGCCGGCGCCCTCGCCGAGCACCATGCCGTTGCGCTCGCGCGAGAACGGCCGGCAGTGCGAGGTGGTCATGACGTGCAGCGCTTCCCAGGCGGCGAAGGCGCCGTCGATGAGCAGCGCCTCGGCGCCGCCGGCGAGACAGCGATCGACGACGCCGGCCCGGATCAGATCGGCGGCGAGGCCGATCGACTGGGTGGCCGAGGAACAGGCGGTGGAGATGCACAGCGTCGGGCCGGTCGCCTTGAAGTCCATGGCGACCCAGGAGGCGGTCGAATTGGCCATCAGCTTGGGGATCGCCATGACGTCGCTGCGCGACGCCGGGTCTTCGACGAATCGGATGTAGCCCTGCTCGATGGTCTCGGCACCACCCAGGCCCGACCCGACGACGACGCCGCAGCGCTCGCCGAAATCCTCCGGATCCAGCCCGGCGTTGGCCACGGCTTCGCGCGCCGCGGCGACGCCGAGAATGGCGGTGCGGTCCTGGAAGCGCGGCTTGGCGGTCGCGAGCAGCGTCGCGTAGTCGGCGTCGGAGATCCGCGCCATCTGCTTGACCTGCTGACGATGGATGCGCGGAAAGAGCACTTCGTGCACCGCCGAGCGGCCGTCGCGCGCGGCCTGCCACAGTCGATCGGCGCCGAAGCCGCAAGCCGTTACCGCGCCCAGCCCGGTGATGGCGATCGGTTTCAAGAGGCCACCTGTTGCCGGCGATGCTCTTCGATGTGGGCGACGACGACGTCGAGCAGTTCACCGACGGTCTTGGCTTCGGTGAGGCTCTCGTCGACGGGTACGTAGACGCCGAATTTCTCCTCGATCGCCATGAGAATCATGACGAAATCGGCGGATTCGATACCGAGGTCGGCGAGTTGGTCGTCCACACCGATCGTGCGGTCCTTGACCATCCCCTCTTCGGCGACGATCGCCAGCAGGCTCTGCCGCAGGTCTTCGCCCTTCTCGGCCACTTCGGCCATGTGCAACTCCCCGTCTCGTGCTTGCCGCACTGTTCACCCCGTTGTTTACGCCAATGTTTCGCCTCTGCAAAGAACGCAAGGCTACCGACCGGGATGGTACGCGACGCCGGCCGGCGCCGCCCGGGAGCATTTCGTCGCGTCGCCCGGGGCGAAGCGCGGCGCCGAGAAATAGCGGCTTCCGCGCATTGGTGAGGCCGCGGGCGCATGGTAGGAAGGCCGCGGTCGCACGAGGGGGCGCGCGAGACGGCCGCGGCAGCGGCGAACGGCCGCAAGCGGCGGATATCCCTCGAGGATGAGGGCGAAGAGGTCGGATCTTGAAGAGCACGTCGGTCGTCGTCAGGTCGATCCTCTTTCACGTCGCCGCCTTCGCGGTGGCCGTGCCGCTCCTGCCGCTCGCGCCGCTGCTCGTCTTCGACCGTCACGTCTGGTGGCCGATCATCGACGGCTATCTCAGGGTCCTGGGATGGCTCCTGAAGGTGATCTGCGGCGTCGATCACCGCATCGAGGGTCTCGAGCATCTGCCGAAAGCGCCGTACCTCCTCGCCTCGCGGCACGAATCCGCCTGGGAGGTGCTGTTCTTCCCGCTGTTCTTCGACGATCCCGTCGCCTTCGCCAAACGCGAGATCTTCTCCTATCCGCTCGGCGGACGAATCGCCCGCGGCGGTGGCCACATCTCGATCGACCGCAGCGGCGATCTCGCCGGGATCCGCGCCGCCTTCCAGGGCGCTCGCGACACCGTCGCGGCCGGACGCAGCGTGTTGATCTTTCCCTCCGGCACCCGTCACGTCGAAGGCCGCGACCGGATCCAGTCGGGCGTCGGAGCGCTCTATGATCTCCTCCGCGTGCCCTGCGTCCCGGTCGTTCTCGATTCCGGCCGCTGCTGGCCGCCGGACAGTTGGCTGAAGTACCCCGGAACGATCCACGTCCGCATCGGCGAGCCGATCGCCCCGGGGATCGATCGTGCCGTCTTCCCCGCCGTGCTGCGTGAGCGCCTCGGGCTCGCCGAGCCGGGAGCGGAAAACCGCACCGCGGCCGAGCCGGCGCGCGACTCCGACTGACCGAGGCTCCGGGTGTCGCCCTTCACCCGCCGACCGGCAACCGTCGATTCAGCGCGGCGATCTCTTCGACGATCACTTCGTCGGCCGGCTCGCCGCGATCCGGACCGTAGATGCCGAGACGATCGCGGATCCTCGACCGCAACCCCGACCACCCGCTCCGTGGCGAGACGCGGTCGGACCATTCCCCGCCGCTCCCGGTGTCGCCGCGACGGATCACCCAGGCCTCGCCGTCGTGATGCAGCGTCGACCAGCTCTCGCGGTTGCCGCTGAGTGTGATCTCGCCCGCCGCACGGGCGAGGGTCAGCCCTCGACGCTGGGCGTCGGAGAGGTCGTCCATCCCGGTCATTCAGGCCTCGATCCGCCGGCCGGTGGCGGAGTCGAAGAGGTGGAGATGTTCGCGCCGGGCGATGAAGCGACGCGTCGTGCCCGGCGGCAGCAGCATCTTGCCGTGCTCGCGCGCCGTGAAGGAGGGCCCGGCGCCGCCGAGGCGACCGTGGAGATAGGTCTCCGCACCCACCGCCTCGACCGCGTCGATGGTGAGATCGAGATCGACGTCGCCCGGACGAGCGGCGATCGGCGCTTCGTCGTCGACCGACACGGCGAGATGCTCCGGCCGGATGCCGAGGAGCGCGCCCGTCGGCGGAACGGGGAGGGACTGGACGCCCTCGAGGCCGGGTGCCGGCGCCGCGCCGGGCTTCAGCTCGATCATGTTCATCGGCGGAGCGCCGATGAACTGGGCGACGAAGGAGGTCGCCGGCCGCTCGTAGAGCGACAGGGGATCGCCGATCTGCTCGACGACGCCCTGGTTCATGACCACCAGCATGTCGGCCAGCGTCATGGCTTCGAGCTGGTCGTGGGTGACGTAGATCGAGGTCGTGCGCAGCGCGCGCTGCAGGCGCTTGATCTCGACGCGCATCTGCATGCGCAGCTTGGCGTCGAGGTTGGAGAGCGGCTCGTCGAACAG
>CALMYM010000069.1 GCA_937873675.1 uncultured Alphaproteobacteria bacterium
GCGTCCGCCCCGGCGATCCCCTGGTCTTCCGCCTGCGCTTCACCGTCCTCCACGACGCCTTCGCCCGCGTCGTCGCCGAGGCGCGGCCGGAGACGGTCGAGTGGCAGGAGAAGGTCCCGACCGATCGCTGGCTGGAGGCCCATCTCGCCCCGATTCGCCGCCCGGCGGTGGACGGCGAGGCGGAAGTCGGTCGGCCGGCCTAGGTGCTCCTGCGCATCGAGGACCTGACCGAGCGGCGCCGGGTGGAGCGCATGCGCGCCGATTTCGTCGCCAATGTCAGCCACGAACTGCGCACCCCGCTCACCGCCGTCATCGGCTTCCTCGAGACCCTGCAGGGACCGGCGCGCGACGACGCCAAGGTGCGTGACCGCTTCCTCGGCGTCATGGCCGAACAGGCCGGGCGGATGAAGCGGCTGATCGACGACCTGCTGTCGCTCTCCCGCCTCGAGATGCGCGCCCACGTCCGGCCCGAGGCGACGGTCGATCTCTGCGAGATCCTGCGGCAGGTCGCCGATCTGGTGACGCCGGCCGCGTCCGCCGCCGGCGTCGCCCTTCAGCTCCGCGGCTGTGAGACCCCGCAGACGGTGCGCGGCGACCGTGAAGAGCTGGTGCAGGTATTCACCAACCTGATCGAGAACGGCGTGAAATACGGCGGCTCCGGCGGGCGCGCGGGGATTCGGGGGCGCACCGAGCCCCCCCAACCGCCCCTCCTCCGCGCCAACGCGCGCGATTTCTGCCGAGGCGTCGATCCCCTGCCCCTGCCGCGTCTCACCGAGCGTTTCTATCGCGCCCACACCGAGAAGGCCGGCTCGACCCGCGGCACCGGCCTCGGCCTCGCCATCGTCAAACATATCGTCACCCGCCACGGCGGTCGGCTGATCATCGAATCCGTACCCGGCGAAGGGTCGACCTTCTCCGTGCGCCTCGACCGGCGCCTCTCCGCCACGGCGAAGAGCGAAGGCGGGCAATAGGTTGAACCGTCACGAAACTGTCGTTTGCGTGTCATAGAAGAGGGGCCGTCGAGGCGACCCGCCGCACCTTTTCCGGTGTGCGTGTCGACCGGCGACGGCGGGCGGGGCGAAGGCGTGGCCCACCCCCGATGAGGAGAGCATCCGATGACCGATCACATCGTCAGTTCCTATGATCAGGAACTCCAGGGCCTCGCCGGCCAGATCGCCGAGATGGGCGGCATGGCCGAAGGGCTGGTGGCCGACGCCATCACCGCCCTGGTGCGCGGCGACACCGCGCTCGCCCAGAAGGTGATCCTCTCCGATCAGCGCCTCGACCGGCTGCAGCATCAGGTCGAGGAACAGGCGATCCGCATCATCGCCAAGCGCCAACCGATGGCCCGCGACCTGCGTGAGATCTTCGGCGCCATGCGGGTGTCGGCCGATCTCGAGCGGGTCGGCGATCTCGCCAAGAACGTCGCCAAGCGCGTCGTCGCCATGGGCGGCGTCGTCCAGATCAAGCGCATCGTCATCGGCGTCGAGCATCTCGCCGAGATCGCGATCGAGCAGTTGAAGAACGTGCTCGACAGCTACACCGCGCGCGACGCTGCCGAGGCGATGGCGGTGCGCAATCGCGACGACCAGATCGACGCGCTCTACACCTCTCTGTTCCGCGAACTCCTCACCTACATGATGGAGGATCCGCGCAACATCACCTTCTGCACCCACCTGCTGTTCTGCGCCAAGAACGTCGAGCGCATCGGCGATCACGCCACCAACATCGCCGAGATCGTCCACTACGTGGCCACCGGCGAACAGCTCCTCGACGAGCGCCACAAGATCGACGAGACCGCGGACATGCCGCCGGTCGCGCAGGGCTGAGACGGGGACCTCCGATGGCGCGCGTGCTGATCGTCGAGGACGAGGAGGCTCTCGGCCTCCTCCTGCGCTACAACCTCGAGGCCGAGGGCTACGACGTCGAAGTCGTCACCCGCGGCGACGAGGCCGACACGCGGCTGAAGGAGAGCGTTCCCGATCTCCTCATTCTCGACTGGATGCTGCCCGGTCTCTCCGGCATCGAACTGTGCCGGCGCCTGCGCGCCCGGCCCGAGACCGAACGCCTGCCGATCATCATGTTGACGGCCCGCGGCGAGGAGAGTGAGCGCATCCGTGGCCTCGCCACCGGCGCCGACGACTATGTCGTCAAGCCATTCTCGACGCCGGAACTGATGGCCCGCGCCCGCGCCATCCTGCGCCGCGCCCGCCCCGAGCTCGTCTCCACCGTGCTCCGCGCCGGCGATCTCGAGATCGATCGCGAGACCCACCGGGTCCGCCGGTCGGGGCGCGAGATCCATCTCGGTCCCACCGAATACCGCCTGCTCGAGTTCCTCATGCAGTCGCCCGGCCGGGTCTATTCGCGCGAGCAGTTGCTCGACGGCGTGTGGGGCATGGACGTCTACGTCGACGAACGCACCGTCGACGTCCACATCGGCCGCCTGCGCAAGGCGATCAACCGCACCCGTGATCGTGACCCGATCCGCACCGTCCGCGGCTCCGGCTACGCCTTCGACGACCAGTTCACCGCATCTGCGGGGTGATGCGCTGGCCAGCGAACGCCGCGCGTCGGAGCAGTGCGTTCGAGTGCAGGGGGCGCCCGCCAGCGGCTGGCACTCGATTACCGTTAGGCCTCCACATCAGAAGGAACCGCGGCCGAAGTCCGGGCGAGATTGCCTCGGTGGCGTTCCAGAAGACCACTTTCGTGAAGCAATCGGCCCGCCGCGATAGCAGCTGTCTCGAAGCCTTGAGCCGCCACTTCAAGCTCCTCCGGCACTAATTTCATTCTTCCATGCCGCCCGTCATAGAGCAACTCCTGCTCGCCATCCTCCGTCGTGTACGGACGCGAGTGTAATATTTTATCGCGAACTTTTACTAATTCTTTGAATTCTGTTGAAAGTGTAGCGAGTTTTTGCTTTGTATCATTGTCGAGGGCGGTGCTTTCCACGACCGATTCGAATTTATTGGCGATTATTTTTGCTGTTGATTTCTTGCAGCTATTAATAAACCCCGGCGACATGGTTTCGCCGAGCCAAACGATGCTGTGTTCGAGGTATGTGAAGTTGTAAACGGCTCTGCCGAGGCGACGAACGTAGGCTTCTGAGGCTGGGATTCTCGATTCGTATCCGCTCATCGCTTTTGCTCTTCGACAATGTGAAAGCCCGAAGGCTTCCCCCTTCGGGCTTTCGTCAGTGCGCGGCGGTCAGAACGGCGCCAGCCTCAGCCGCGCATCACCCGCCGATCCTTGCGGCGGTCGGAGACCGGCTGATAGGCGATGCGGGCGTGATAGCCGCAATAGGGGATGCCGACGTCGGAACGACGGGCGCAGAAGTGGAAGTCGGCCGCGCTCGGGTCGCCGATCGGCCACTTGCAGGTCTGCTCGTTGATCTGCAGCACCGAGGCGTTGGCGATCAGCGGCTCTTCGGAGAGCGAATAGATCGCCGGCTGCGGCGCCGGCTGGGGACGGGCGACGGGCGCCGCGTCGGCCTTCAGCGCCACCGCGCCGATCGACACCGGACCGCCGGAGGCGCGCCCCGACGAGGTCGCCGGCCGGCTCGCCGGCTTCTTCGGACGGGCCGCCTGCGGCTGCGGCGCTTTGGCCCGGCCCGACAGGCCGAGACGGTGCACCTTGCCGATCACCGCATTGCGGGTGACGCCGCCCAGTTCACCGGCGATCTGACTGGCGGAGAGCCCTTCGCTCCACAGCTTCTTCAAGAGCTCGACCCGCTCGTCGGTCCAGGAGATCATCGCGTCCTCGCTGTCGGTGTGCGTACCCTCGGCCGAATCCCTCTCCATCCGGAGGAATCCTCCGGTCGGCGTGGGTGGTCCACGCCCGACGAACGATGGCGGGAGACTCGGGGACTATGAGTACGCCGCACGAGATGTCGTGCTTAATGAAAGGTAAACTACACTATCCGTAGACTCGGCTTCAACCCGCCGGCCGTCGCTTTCGGTGGATGAACGATGCCTTTTCCCCAGCCTTGAGTCCGATCTGCAACAGCGAGGTCGCAACGCCTCGCCCGCCCGCGCCGCGACCCTCCGCCGCCGCCGCGGCGGCGAATTCGAAGGCGCGGAAACGTTGACATTTCCGGCTGTTCTCCTCCATTATGCGGCCGAAACCCGGTGCCGCCGTCGAGGCGGCATCGTTCGTTTTCGGCCCTCCGTTCCGTTCCGTCCGGGCGGGCCGTTCCAATCGAAATCGGGATGTCGAAGCTCGGCGTGCCCGGTCGCGGATCTCGGCTCCCTCCAAGAGGTGTCGAGGCCCTCCGCGCCGCCGCCGTGGGTCTCGCTTTTCCCGACGCAGTGCCGGAGACGTACCATGACCGAGACCTCGCTCTTCTCGACCTTCGCTCGGGCCGATCTCGCCTTCGAGCGAGGCGAGGGCGTGTGGCTCGAGACCGCTTCGGGCGATCGCTATCTCGACATGATGGCCGGCATCGCGGTCAACGCGCTCGGCCACTGCCATCCCCATCTCGTCGCCGCGCTCACCGAGCAGGCGGGGAAGCTGTGGCACGTGTCGAACGTCTTCGCCGCGCCGCATCAGGAGCGCCTCGCGCAGCGTCTCACCGAGACCTCCTTCGCCGATCGCGTCTTCTTCACCAATTCCGGCGCCGAGGCGCTCGAATGCGCCATCAAGACGGCGCGTCGCTGGCAGTGGTCGAAGGGCCGGCCGGAGCGCTATCGGCTGATCACCTTCGAGGGCGCCTTCCACGGCCGCACGCTGGCGACCATCGCCGCCGGCGGCCAGGAGAAGTACCTCGAGGGCTTCGGCCCCAAGGTCGAGGGCTTCGACAGCGTCGAGGGCTTCGACGAGGCCGCGGTGCTCGCCGCCATCGGCCCGGAGACCGCCGGCATCCTGATCGAGCCGATCCAGGGTGAGGGCGGCGTCCGTCCGGCGCCGGCCTCCTTCCTCTCCTGGCTGCGCGAGCTCTGCGACGAACTCGATCTGCTGCTGATCTTCGACGAGGTCCAGTGCGGCCTCGGCCGTACCGGTCACCTGTGGGCCTATCAGTCGGTCGGCGTCACCCCGGACATCCTCGCCTCGGCCAAGGGCATCGGCGGCGGCTTCCCGCTCGGCGCCTGCCTCGCCACCGAGGACGCCGCTTCCGGTATGACCGCCGGCACCCACGGCACCACCTACGGCGGCAACCAGCTCGCCATGGCGGTCGGCAACGCCGTGCTCGACGTCGTCCTCGCCCCCGGCTTCCTCGACGAGGTCAAGCAGAAGGGCCTGAAACTCAAACAGAAACTCGCCTCGCTGGTCGATCTTCACGACGGCGTCTTCGAGGAGGTGCGTGGCGACGGCCTGCTGCTCGGCCTGAAGTGCCGGGTGCCGGTGGCGCGCGCCGTCGCGGCGATGCGCGAGCACAAGCTGCTCACGGTCGGCGCCGGCGACAACGTCGTCCGTTTCCTGCCGGCCCTTGTGGTCAGCGACGCGGAGATCGACGAGGCGGTGGCGCGGGTCGAAGCGGCCGCGCATGCCCTGGAAAGTGGATACGGACTCGGCGAGAAGGGAGCCGCTGCGTGATGTTGAAGAGCGGTGAACGTCATTTCCTCGATCTGACCGACGTCTCCGGCGCCGAGCTGCGCGCCATCATGGAGGAATCGAAGCGCCTGAAGAGCGTCCGCAACGGCGCCTTCGCCAACCAGGGTCCGCTCGCCGGCAAGGTGCTGGCGATGATCTTCGAGCGTCCCTCGACCCGCACCCGCGTCTCCTTCGACGTCGGCATGCGCGAACTCGGCGGCCAGACGGTGATGCTGACCGGCGAGGAGATGCAGCTCGGCCGCGGCGAGACCATCGCCGACACGGCGCGGGTGCTGTCGCGCTACGTCGACGCCATCATGATCCGCATCCTCGATCACGACGCGCTGAAGGAACTGGCGGCCAACGCCACGGTGCCGGTGATCAACGGCCTGACCAAGCACTCCCACCCCTGCCAGATCATGGCCGACATCCTCACCTTCGAGGAGCATCGCGGCCCGATCGCCGGCAAGACGGTGGCCTGGACCGGCGACACCAACAACGTGCTGGCCTCGTGGATCCACGCCGCGGCGCGCTTCGACTTCAACCTGCGCATCGCCACTCCGCCGAGCCTCGCCCCCAAGACCGACATCGTCGCCTGGGCCCGCAAGAACGGCGCTTCGGTGCATCTGACCTCCGACGCCCACGAGGCGGTCGACGGCGCCGACTGCGTCGTCACCGACACCTGGGTGTCGATGGGCGACGACGAGAGCGAGCGCCGCCACAACCTGTTGAAGCCCTACCAGGTCAACGGGCGCCTCATGGCGGCGGCCAACGAGGACGCCATCTTCATGCACTGCCTGCCCGCCCATCGCGAGGAGGAGGTGACCGAAGAGGTGATCGACGGTCCGCAGTCGGTGGTCTTCGACGAGGCGGAGAACCGCCTCCACGCCCAGAAGGGCGTGCTCGCCTGGTGCCTCGGGGCGGCCGGGGCCTGATACCCTCGCAATACCGGGGTCGACGCCCCATATCGACGCCATCCGAGCCGGCCGGCCTCGTGACGAGGAGGCCGGCTCGCTTCTTTCCGTGACACGACCGAGACCGACATGAGCGACACCGCCGCCCTCGACACCGTCCTGCCCTTCGCCGTGCCCGAGCTCGACGTGCGCGGCCGGGTCGTCCACCTCGGCCCCGCCCTCGACGCCATCCTCGCCCGCCACGCCTATCCCGAACCGGTCGCCCGCCTCCTCGCCGAGGCGATCGCGCTGACGGCGCTGATCGGCACCTCGCTCAAGTTCCAGGGCCGCTTCACCGTCCAGACCCGCACCGACGGTCCGGTCTCGATGCTGGTGGTCGATTTCCAGACGCCCGACGGCATCCGCGCCTACGCCAGCTTCGACGCCACCGCGGTCACCGCGGCGGTCGCCGAGGGCCGCGCCACGCCGGCCGACCTGCTCGGCCGCGGTCACCTCGCCATGACCATCGACCAGGGCGGAGCGATGAA
This sequence comes from uncultured Alphaproteobacteria bacterium, assembly GCA_937873675.1. GTDB lineage: Bacteria > Pseudomonadota > Alphaproteobacteria > Rhizobiales > Ancalomicrobiaceae > CALBKH01. The sequence goes on from CALMYM010000069.1 coordinate 6,968, forward strand.
GCCCTATCAGGGCGTCGTCGTCCTCGACCGCACCAGCCTCGAGGAAGTGGCGCACGTCTGGTTCACCCAGTCCGAGCAGATCCCGACCCGGGTGCGTCTCGCCGTCGCCGAGGTGCTGACCCGCGACGGCGGCGGCGCGGCCCGCCACACCTGGCGCGCCGGCGGTCTCCTGCTGCAGTTCCTGCCCGAGAGCGAGGAGCGCGTCCGCACCCGCGATCTCCATCCCGGCGACGCGCCCGAGGGCCACGAGGCCCACCACGTCGAGCCGGACGAGGCCTGGGCCGAGGCCGAAGCCCTCGTCGCGACGATCGAGGACGTCGAACTGACCGACCCCGAGGTCTCGGCCGAGCGCTTGCTCTATCGCCTCTTCCACGAACGCGGCGCCCGGGTCTTCGACCGTCAGCCGCTCACCGAACGCTGCCGCTGCTCGCGCGAGCGCGTCGCCGGCATGCTCGCCCAGTTCACCGCCGAGCAGGTCCACGACATGACCGTCGACGGCCACATCTCGGTGACCTGCGAGTTCTGCTCGACGAAATACGACTTCGACCCGCAGGACATCCGTCCGGCCGAATGAGCCGACGTCACTTCGGCGCCGCCCGGCGCGGCGCCGTCATCGCGACGACGCTTCCGACCACCGCGACGAGACCGATCCACGCCGTCGGCGGCAGCCGTTCGCCGAGGAAGACGGCGCCGATGGCGACCCCGATCGGCACTCGCAGATAGGCCTGCGCCGTCGTCCCGACGGTACCGAGCGTCTGGATCAGGCGGAAATAGAGGGTGAAGGCGAGGGCGGTCGACGCCACCGCGAGGACGACCAGCGCCATGAGAGACGCCGATGACGGCGCGATCGTCCACGGCCGGTCGACCACGACCGCGAGCGGCACCAGCGCCATCGTGCCGACGATCAGCGAACCCGTCGCCGGCACCATCGGGTCGAGGCCGTGGAAGCGCTTCCCCCAGATCGCCGCACCGGCATAGCAGACCGACGCCGCCACGATCGCCAGATCGGCCACCACCTCGCGGCCGATGCCGGCCACCGCGTCGCCGCCGACGATCAGGACGATGCCGGCGAGCCCGGTGGCGACGCCGACCGCCGACCAACGGTCGACGCGTTCGTGGCGGGTGATCGTCGCGGTGATCAGGAAGGCGAAGATCGGCGTCGTGGCGTTGAGGATCACCGCCGGCCCGGCTTCGATCGTCCGCTCCGCCCAGGCGATCAGGGTGAAGGGCACGACGCTGTTGAGCCCCGCCTGGACGGCGAAGCGTCTCCAGAGGACGCGGTCGCGCGGCAGCCGGATGCCGCGATGGGCGAGGACGAGCCCCAGTACCGCCCCGGCGATCGCCGTTCGCGCCGCGATGAAGGTGATCGGCGGGATCGTCTCCACGCCGATGCGGATCAACGTGTAGGAGCCGCCCCCCAGAGGCG
>CALMYM010000070.1 GCA_937873675.1 uncultured Alphaproteobacteria bacterium
GCGATCATCCTGAGCAGGGTCGACTTGCCGCAGCCCGAAGGGCCGACGAAGACGACGAATTCGCCGTGTTCGATCGTCAGGTCGACGCCGTGGATCACCCGGGCGGTGCCGAAGGTCTTGGTGACCGACTTGAGTTCGAGGCGTGCCATGCGGGACCTTCCCGTCACTTCAGACCGGTCGAGGCGATGCCGGCGGTGATGTGTTTCTGGAGGAAGACGAAGACCAGCGTCACCGGCAGCAGCGTCAGCACGGTCATCGCCAGGAGGTGGTTCAGGTTGTCGGCGATCTCGCCCTTGAAGGTCGAGAGGCCGAGCTGGAGCGTGTAGACCTCCGACTTGGTCAGCACGATCAGCGGCCACATGAAGTCGTTCCAGCGCCAGATCACCGACAGGATGGCGAGGACGGCGAGGGCAGGGGCGGCGAGCGGCAGGACGATCCGCCAGTAGATCTTCCATTCCGAGGCCGCATCCATGCGCGCCGCCTCGATCAGCTCGTCGGGGATGGTCAGCATGTACTGGCGCAAGAGGAACACGCCGGTCGGCGAGGCGATCGCCGGGATGATGACGCCCCACAGCTTGTTGAAGAGCCCGAGCCCCTGCACCGTGATGAACAGCGGCACCAGGATCACCGTCGGTGGGATGAGCAGCGTCGAGACGATGATCACCACGATCGCGTCGCGGCCGCGGAAGCGGTACTTCGACAGGGCGAAGGCGGCCATCGAATTGACCAGCAGGGTCAGCAGCGTCGCCATCGTGGTGACGAAGGTCGAGTTCCAGAAGAAGCGCAGGAACGGGAAGCGGTCGGTGTCACCCGACCCGAAGAGCGGCTGGGTGTAGTTCTCGACCTGCGGATCGACCCTCTCCTTGCGGACGAGGCGGGTGCGCGGCACCTCGAAGGCTCGCGACGCGTCGGCGACTTCGGCGACCGGCACCACCAGCGCGTTGCGGCCGCGCGGCGCCAGGAAGGCGACGTCGACCGACGTGCCGTCGTCGCGCGTGACCCGGAACACCGACAGCGTCCGTTCGTCCGGCCCCGGGACGGTGACCTGCTCCCAGGGCAGGAGGCGCGGATCGTTCTCCACCAGCGCCCGCTGGGATTTGACCGAGGAGACCAGCATCCAGACGACCGGCAGCACCACCACGGCGAGGCCGACCGCGAGGTAGAGGTAGGCGACGACGTCGGTCCAGTGCAGGGTCCGGCCGCGCCGGCGGGTGAGGAAGGTCGAAAGATCGGTGGCGGTGATCATCCCCGGGCCCTCCGACGGGTGACGAAGAGTTGCGCGAGCGTCAGGACCAGAAGGACCCCGGCGACCAGCACCGACGACGCGGCGGCGACGCCGTAGCGCTTGGCGTCCCCGGTGAAGGCGGTCTCGTAGATGTGTTGGACGATCATCTTGGTCGCCTGACCGGGACCGCCGCCGGTCAGCACCCAGATCTCGTCGAACACCTGGAAGGCGCGGATCAGCGACAGCACCACGACGACGAGCATCGTCGGCATCAGCAGCGGCAGGGTGATGCGGAAGAGCTGGCGCGTCTTCGACGTGCCGTCCATCTCCGCCGCCTCGTAGAGATCGCGCGGGATCGCCTGCAGGCCGGCGAGCAGGATCAGCATGTAGAAGCCGAGATGGGCCCAGGAGTAGACGAAGATCGCCCAGAACATCGGCCAGCCGGAGCGCTGATCGACCAGCCAGTTGACCGGACGGAAGTCGTCGACGACGAGGAACCCCCAGGGACGGCCGGCGAAGGTGGCGACGGCCGCGACCACCAGGCCGACGACGAGGGCGAAGCGCCGCGCCACGGCGGGCGCCGTGCCGAGCCGGGCGGCGACGGGGCGGCCGACGAGCACGACCACCAGGAAGGTGGCGGCGAAGACGATCGCCCCGGCCGCGGCGGGGAGGCTCGCGACCGCGTTCCAGCCGTCGACGAGGTCGCCGAGGAGAGCGTTGAGGATGCCGCGGCGCTTGAGGATCCAGTCCCAGATCACCGCGACGACGACCGGCGACAGCATCACCGGATAGAAGTAGACGGCACGCCAGAAGCCGCGGCCCTTCATCTCCCGATCGAGAACGAGGGCGGTCGCGGTGGCGACGAAGATCATCACCGGCACCTGGACGGCGGCGAAGAACAACGTGTTCCACAGGCCGGTCCAGAACGAGTAGCCGACCACCGGGCAGCCGCGCGGGTCGACCCAGCTCGGGCAGTCGAGGATCTCGCGGAAATTTTCGAGACCGACGAACGGGCGCTCGGCCAGGATCGCCGAGGTGCCGCCGGTGAAGGCCATCCAGAAGTTCAGGATCATCGGCCAGAAGGCGAAGGTGGCGAAGATCACCAGATTGGGCACCAGGAAGACCCAGGCCATCCGCTTCGCACCGATCCGCCCCTGGAGGGTGCGGAAGAAGAAATCGACCGGGTCGATCCGCCGCCAGACGGCGGCGATCCGGTCGAGCGGTCGCTCGCCGGCCACGGACGACGCCGAAGGTTCGCGATCGGACATGCGGAGACCCTCTCCTCGTGTGTTCGCCTCGGGGCGGTTCGTCGGATGGCCCCGTCGGCGCGCGCGGGCGGCTTCCGAGAGCTCGGTGTCGGCGAGGAACGGATTCCTCTCCCTCCCGTCACTGCCGGCTCCACTCCGCAATGACGGACCGAGAGGTGGAAGCCGAGTCGCGCGATGCCACTCGTACCGACCCTCGACCCGCAGCATCCGTGGAGCGAGGGGCCTCTCCTCCGGTCCTCTCCCCCCTCGAGGGGGAGAGACAGAGAGGGGGGGGATGGGCCTCACACCTCGGGAATGCGTCCCGGAGGAACCGCCGAGCCCCCCCTCCCTGTCCCTCTCCCTCCAGGGGGGAGGGCACGCTGGGGGTGAGGATGCCGTCCCTCGCCACTGCCGTCGTCACCGCTACCGGACCACCGCGGCGATGCCGGCGCCATATGCCGAGCAGACGCCTCGGGCGCGGCTCGATCCATCACGTCCGTGCCGCCCTGCAACCGGCAGGGACGCGTCGACCGGTGCGGCGGAGGTGCCCGCCGCGTGGAATCACTTCTTCTCGGCGTTGTCGATCTCTTCCTGGATCTTGGCCCAGGCCTGCGCCGGCGTCAGCGTCCCGGTGATCGCCTGAGCGACATAGTTCACCGAGGCGTTGAAGATCGACAGGTTGCGCGGATAGGCCTGCAGCTTGTGGGCGATCGGCGAGATCTTGGCGAAGTCGGCGGTGAACTGCTTCAGCGCCGCCTGCGCCGCCGGCCCCACGTTCGACCCGTAGTCGAGCCCCTTGGCGGCGACGCCGGAATGAGCCGGGATCTGCACCGTGCGCTCGTAGTACTCCTTGATGATCGGCTCGGAGACGAGGAAGTCCATGACCTTGCCGACCTCGGCCGGGTGCTTGGTGCCCTTGAGGGCCACCATGCCGGCGCCGCCGGGCATGGCCGAGCAGCCGGCCGGCCCACAGGGCTGCGGCGGCACGACCCATTCGAACTTGTCGCCGATGTCCTTCTGGTAGCGCTGGATCATCCACGAGCCGGAGATGTGCATCGCGGCGTCGCCGTTGATGAACATGTCGGCGCCGTTCTTCCACGAGATGTCCGGCGGCATGACGCCGTCGGCGTGCCACTTGACCAGCCGCTCGGTGAGCGCCTTGAAGCCGTCGTCGACCACCGCGGTCGGCTTGCCGCTCGCGTCGAAATACTTCGCGCCGTAGGAGATGGCGAGACCGGCGAAGCGATGACCGGAGCGGTCCATGACGACACCGGCATAGGTCTTGGTCTTCTTCTGGACGGCGGCGGCCGCCGCGATCCACTCGTCCCAGGTCGCGCCCGCCTTGGGCAGGGCGACGCCGGCCTGATCGAACAACGTCTTGTTGACGTAGGGACCGGTCACCGTGATCTGGGTCAGCCAGCCGTAGATGCCCTTGTCGTCGGGTCCGCCCCGCATCCACGGCAGCGACGCGGCGAAATTCTGCTGCCAGTAGGCGGCGTTCACGTGCGGCGTCAGATCGAGATAATACCGGTTCATGCCGGCGAGCGTGGTGGTGCGGGCCATGTCGGGGCCTTCACCCGCCTGCAGCCGCGTCTCGAGCTGGTCGCGGATCACCGAGAAGGCGACCTTGTCGACGATCACCTTGATGTCGGGGTTCTGCTTCTCGAAGCGATCGAGCAGGTCGCGGGTGACGTCGCATTCGTCCGCGTCCTGATAGCAGAGGTAGCGAAGGGTCACGGTCTCGGCCGAAGCGGCGGTCGAGACGAGCGAGACGAGGGCGCCGGCGATGACGCCGGTCGCAGCGATGAGCTTGGCCATTCCGGTCTCCTCCACGGAAGACGACCCCGTCGACCGGGGCTGCGTCGCGCCCGTACGCCCCTCGGGTGTGAGGTGATGCGCCGGGCAGTCTCATTGTGGCCGCACTTTGGCAAACGTTTGCCAAAGGTGTCAAGCCGTGTAGAATCCACTATGAACGTGTCGGAGGTCATTTCGATGAACGGCGTACACGGACGGCGAGCTTCACTGGCGACCATCGCCGCCCGGGCGGGCGTTTCGATGTCGACCGTGTCGCGCATCGCCAACGGCCAGCTCAACCGCGCCAACGCCGAGACCGTCGCCCGTATCCAGGCCCTGATCGACGAATACGGCTACCGGCCGAACTCGGTCGGGCGGGCGCTGCGGCGCGGCGAGAGCCGGTTGGTGGCGATGCTGGTGCCCAATCTCGACAACCCGGCGATGGCGGCGATCGCCTCGTCGACCGAAGCGGCGCTCCGGTCGATCGGCCACGTCACGCTGCTCTGCGACACCCACGACGACCCCGAGATCCAGGACGAGTACCTCGCGGCGATGCGGGCCCAGTCGGTTCGCGGCTATGTCCTCGTCTCCTGCGTCGCCAGCCCCGGGCTCGCGGCTTTCCTGAAGCGGGGCGAACCGGCGGTCCTCGTCGGACGACGTCAACCCGGCGGGTTCGCCGCGGCGCCGTTCGTCGGCATCGACGACGTCGGGGCCGGGCGCGAGGCCGCGGACTTCCTGCTCGATGCCGGTGTCGAGCGGCCGGCGCTGCTCCATTCGGCGCTGACCTCCTCGGCCATCGCCGATCGCGTCACCGGGTTCACGACGCGTCTCGTCGAGCGCGGCGTGCCGAAGTCGGCGATTCGCGTCGGCCGGTCGGAGCGGCGCGCCCATCTCGAGAGCGGCTACGAGGCGATCCGCCGTCTCGTCGCCGACGGCGGCTGGCCGGCGGGCCTGATGTGCGTCTCCGACCAGATGGCCTACGGCGCCTGGCGTCACGCCCACGAATGCGGCGTCGCCGTGCCGCAGGACTGCCTCTTCACCGGCGTCGACGAGAACCCGCTCAACGCCTGGATCGCGCCCTGGCTGACCTCGGTTCACGTTCCCTACGAGAACTACGGCGCGGCGATCGTCTCGCAGCTCGAGGCGCGATGGGCGGGCGAAGCCTCGGCCGACATCCTCCTGCCGCATCGCCTCGTCCCGAGGCCCCGGACCTCGGATCGCCGAGCCGAGGCGAACGCGACCGCCGCATCGCCCGACTGACGGTGTCGAGCGTCGGGTGTCCCGCTTCTGCGAACCCGCCTACGGGCCGCTCACCGCGGCGGTGGTCGAAGCCTTCCCGCGCCGCGGGTGCTTCGGTCGGACCATCGACATCATCGCCGAACGCAGGTTCTCGAACGAGAACGGGTGATAGGAGAAGACCACCTTGCGCGTTCCGGTCGGAGACCGCCCCGCCGATCATGAAGACCATGGCGGCGAGCACCGAAGCGGTCGCCGGCCAGCCGTTGCGGCGCCCGTAGAAGACGATCGCGACACCGCCGACGAGGAGATGGGCGAAGGCCATCGCGTCGAAGGCGAAGAGCGAAGGGTCGGGGTCGATCCGCGCCCACAGGAGGAAGGTGGTGCGAAGATCAGCGACTGCGGGTCGGCGATACTGGGATGGCCGCCGTAGTGGTAAGGGTTCCAGAACGGCGCCCAGCCGCGATGCAGGCCGTCGGCCATGAAGCGGTGGAAGACGAAGAACTGGTTCTTCGAATCCCGGGGGATGACGAGATCGCGCAGCGGCCACGACGCCGCAGCCGCCACCCAGAAGACGATGACCGCGAGAAGTGCGAGACGAAGTCGTCGACCGTCGCGCGCGCCGGAAACCTGAGCGATCAGGCGATGTGCGGAATCTGCGAACCGTGACGAAACAGAACGCGGATCGAGGTACTCGACACGATCCTCTGCATTCCACTCCCCCGGCAACGGAGCTTCGAGGCTCTCTTCTGATCGCGGCGATATTGTTATTGAAACGTGGTTTTCTTTTCCAGAGCGCAAAACCGAGCCGAAAAAGCTCCGACTCATGACATCGACGTGACCGATCGTCGTTTCCGGACAGCTTGTGACCCTCGGCGAGAGAGGCTTCGGCCCATCGTCCCGCGGCTCCTGTTTCCCTCCCGGCGGTCGCCGCGGCAGCGGTGTCGGATGCGCGAGGAGGGTGGACCATGAAGGATCTCGTGTCGGGTGAAGGGCCGTCCGTGCGAACCGGGTCGGGCGAGGCACCGGCGGCGAACGGTCCGATCGGCGGCACCACGGTCGACCTCTGTTTCGACGACGGCATCGGCTTCGACCACCGGCGGGGCGGCTACCTGCGCCGATCCGTCGTCTGCCGGGCGAGCGATGCGGGGGTGGTCGTCGAGGTCTCGCCGCGCGAGGGGGCTCATGTGCCCTGGTGGACGTCGGTGCATCTGGTCGTCCACGACCAGCCTCGCACCGCCACGGCGCGCCTCGACGGCCAAGCCGTCGAAACGGTCTTCGACGAAGCCCGCTGCGCCCTGCGTGTCGACATACCGGAACGCGCCGCGGCGACGACCGTCGAAATCTTCCGATCGACGCGGGACGGCGTACGAAGGGGCGTCGGTTGGGTCCGGGCGTCGCATCGCGTCCGCCCGCCTGCCGGCGGAGGCGTTTCCTCTTAGGTCGCCGTGCGTGCTATCTGAGAGAGGGGACATCTCGGTCCGTTTCGAGGAACCACGTCCATGGCGCTCGACCGGCGCAGCGGCAACGTCAGCGCGGCTCCGCCGGTCCGTCGCCACATCCTGGCGCGGCTCGCCGGGCTGATCGCCTTCGTCGTCGTCGCCTTCGTCACGACGGTCTGGATCATCGAGCGGCGCACCCGGGAGGACGACTTCACCGCCGCGGTGCAGTCGGTCGAGACCCTGCTCGCCCACAACATCACCACGGCGACCGGTCTGATGCGCGCGACCGTCGCCGCGCTCGGCACCTCGGACGAGATCGCCCACGCTTTCGCCGCCCGCGACCGCGGGCGCCTGCGAGCGTCGGCGGCACCGCTCTTCGAGACCCTCCAGCGGGACCACCGCATCACCCATCTCTACTTCACCGGCCTCGACCGAGTGAATTTCCTCCGGATGCACGAGCCGGAGAGCCACGGGGATCTCATCGATCGCGTCACCACCCGGACGGCGGCCGAGACCGGCGCACCGAGCTCCGGGATCGAACTCGGCCCCTTCGGCACGCTGACGCTGCGCTCGGTGACGCCGTGGCGACACGACGGGGCGACCATCGGGCTGATCGAACTGGGCGAAGAGATCGGTCCGCTACTCGCCGACACCGGCCGGTCGCTCGGCGTGCACCTCTATGCCCT
>CALMYM010000071.1 GCA_937873675.1 uncultured Alphaproteobacteria bacterium
CCGTTGCCCGCGGCGGGGGTGGTCGGGCTCATCCCCCGTCCCCCGATCCCGCCCGCCCGGCGAAGAGCTGATCGCCGGACTTGAGGTTCGGGGCAGGATTCGCCACCAGGCGTTCACCCGCCTGCAGACCGGAGAGCACGGCGACCCGGTCACCGGTCACGTCGCCGAGACGCAGGATGCGCATCTCGGCGCGGCCCTGGCCGTCGACGACGAAGGCGAGCGGCTGGCTGCCGCGGTGGACGACCGCGGTGGTCGGGATCGCCGGGGAGAAGTCGGACGGCGTGTTGCCGCCGGCCTGGGCGATCCAGGCGAGGGCGTACATGCCGGGCGCGGCCGGCGAACCGGCGGGCAGCGCGAGCTTCACCGTGATGGTGCGCTGCGAGCGATCGGCGGCGGGGTAGATCTGCGAGATCGGCGCCCAGACGTTGGCGTTCGACAGCGACACCGGCACGGGATCGCCGACCTTCAGCTGAGCGAGGAGACGAGAGGGGACCTCGATGCGGACGTCGAGTTGATCGACGTCGGCGAGATCGGCGAGCGGCTGGCCCGGCTGGACCACGTCGCCCACCCGCACGTGACGGGCCATGATGACCGACGTGCGCGGAGCGATGGCGCGGCGATCACGCAGGCGCTGATCGAGACCGTCGATACGGGCCTGCGAGGCGGTGAGCGCCGCCATCTGCTGTTCGTAGTCGGCGCGCGCCTTGTTGAGCGCCGGCCAGCTCTTCTGCTGCTGCTGCTGGGTCATCATCGGCCCGGACGAGCCGAAGGGCGTCGTCGGTCCGCCGGCGAGGCCGGGGAACATGTTGCCGGCGAAGCCCTGCGCCATGTTGTAGAACGGTGTCATCATCCGCTCGTAGGCGTCCTGACCCGGCCCGCCCATGGGCGAGGTCGGTTGGCCGTTGATCGAATGATAGAGCTGGGTCTGGGCGTTCTGCTGGGCCGCCATGTCGCCCGCGAGCGCCGCCCAGGCGGAGCGGTACTCGGGCTTCAGGGCATCCTCGTCGAGGCCGACCACCACCTGACCGGCCGCCACGCGTTCACCCTCCTGTCCGGCCACGAAGGCGACCCGGCCGGGTCCCTGCGCGGTCAGCTTGGTGGTGGCGCGCGGCTCGACGTAGCCGCCGAGCTTGAGACGCGCCGCCGCCGGCATGCGCCCGACCTCGACGATCGAGCCCATCGGTCCGGCGAGGTACGACGGCAGGCCGCGCCCCCTGTCGGAGCGATCGTTCGAGCCGCCGTGATTGCCGAGGAGGGAGACGATGACGCCACCGATCACCGCGGCGATCAGGAAACCCGCCATCTTCAGGAGGTTGGACAACATGGGTGCCGTTCCCGTCAGAACTTCGGAGGGGCGATCAGGTCCGCGGAACGGTCCCCATCACGGAGAAGCTCTTGATGAACGGGCCGGCCATGGCCGGATTCTTGACCATGGCGCCGTAGTCGCCGACCTTGAACTTCAGTTTTCCGGTGGTGTAGGCGAGGCCGAGGGCCATCATGCCGATGCCACCCTTGCACCACTTCTCCCAGTCGGCCGGAGAGGCGCGCAGATCCCAGTTGAGGGGCTCGCCGCCGTAACCACCGGCCGCGGTGACGTAGCCGTTCTCGACCTTGATGTAGCCGCGCGGGGTCGCTTCCCCGTCGTAGCCGTAGCCGATCACCGAATTGAACGCGATCTTGTTGAGCGCGTCGCCGAGCTCGGCTTCGTCGTTCCACGCGTTGCCGAAATCGACCATCCAATCGTCGGAAAACAGAGCAGCCATATCATCCCCCGTAGTCGTGTGCGGCGTGTTCGCCGTCGTTCAGCGTGTATTCCCCAAGTCGCATTTCCCGGTCCTCGCCGTGATCGCCGCCCCGCGGCTCACACGAAGAGATTCACCTTCGATTTCAGGGCTTCCTCCATGTAGGTGGCGGCGCCGCCGAGGGTCACGCCGTCGATCAGATCCTTCGGCGAGAAGCCGAAGAGATCCATGGTCATCTGGCAGGCGATCACCTTGGCGCCGGCCTCGATGGTCAGCGCCCTCAGTTCCTCGATGTCGGCGACGCGGGTCCGAGCGAACATGCGACGCATGTGATCGCTGAGCTCACCCTCGTAACCCGGCAGGGCCGACAGGAGATTCGGGAGACCGACGTGACGGCCGAAGGCCGGCAATCTCAGAGCGGGATTGCCGAGCGTGGCGACGTCGGCGTCGATCTTCTTGGTGAGGAGGGACAGTCCGTAGAAGGTGAAGAACATCGTCACGTGGACGCCCATCGCAGCGCCCATCGTCGCCAGGATGAACGGCGGATAGGCCGCGTCGAGCGAACCCTTCGAAACGATGATCGTCATACGTCGCGACACCGGGCCGCGCGCGGCTCCCATGGTCCATTCCCCCCTCGGAGACACGCGGATCTTATGTCTTATCCCGCGTGCAAGATATTCGTGGCGACTGCATTAGTAGATTAAATTATCCTAATCGATTGAAGAGGAGTCAAGCGTGACACACCAAAAAATTAGCTGTACCTAATATGTAAGTGAAGTTCCTGATGATTCGAATTTTTAAGTTTTTCACATGGTTTCCTTTTAGGTGAGGTGACATGTCAGTATTATACAGTTGCAAGTCGAGGCAAGTTATTTATTTTTTAATATTTGTTCTTTGTGAAATATCATTAATACTTTATGTATCGCTGGCGGTGTAATTCATTCTTCACCACGAACTACAATCTCCCGGTGAAGGCGCAAAAAAGCGACGACTGGCGAATATTAGAAATTTCAAATGTTTCCCGAGCGCATCGGTGCCGCCCGTTTCCTGACGAGATGGCGCACCGTGGCGCGACGATTCTTCGGTCTACATACCGACCGGTTCGGTTGCTTCGGCGAGGGCGACATCGGCATCGTCGAACCCGGACTCGACGGTGTGGGTCGCGCCCACCCCTCACGCTCGGGAGGCCCGGGCGGCCGGCATCGCGGCGTCGGCACGGGTCGGTCTTCGGCCGAAGCGGCGCGGTCGATGCCGGCGGGACTCGTGGCCGCCGAACCGTTGGCCGTCGAGGCGTTGGCGCGTCGACCGCCGCGCCTCGTGTGGACCGGCGGCCACAGGTCCTCGGCGGCTTCACCCGGGTCGGAAAATTTATCAATATACGGCGACCCGCGGAGCAGTATGGTGTGTCCCGCGCCGGCCCGGCGCAGACCCGTAGGATGTTCATGCCCATCGCCCGAAACTCCCATCTCGCACGCCTCGAAGCGGAATCGATCGGCATCATCCGGGAAGTCGCTGCGGAATTCCGCAATCCGGTCATGCTCTATTCGATCGGCAAGGACTCCTCGGTGATGCTTCATCTGGCGATGAAGGCGTT
>CALMYM010000072.1 GCA_937873675.1 uncultured Alphaproteobacteria bacterium
GCGTGCGCGTCCACAGCGAGTATTCCGACTGGACGGCGGCGATCGGGTGGACGCTCGCGGCGCGGCGCAGGGTGTCGGGCGAGACCTCGGAGAGGCCGATGGCACCGATCCGGCCGGCCTTCACCTCGTCGGCGAGCGCCCCGATCGTCTCCTCGATCGGCACCGCCGGGTCGTAACGGTGGACGTAGTAGAGATCGACATGGTCGAGCCGCAGCCGCTTCAGCGAGGCCGAGAGCGCTTCGCGCATGTGGCCGGGCGAATTGTCGACCACCCGCTTGCCGTCGGCCGATTTGGTGATGGCGAATTTGGTGGCGAGGATGCCGCGGTCGCGGGTGCCGGGATGATCGGCGAAGAAGCGGCCGATGAACTCCTCGCTGACGCCCTCGCCGTAGATGTTGGCGGTGTCCCAGAAGGTGACCCCGAGGTCGAGGGCGCGGGCGAGCGTGGCGCGGCTCGTCGCTTCGTCGGTCGGTCCGTACATGCCGCCGAAGCTCATGCAGCCGAGACCGACGGGAGAATGGCCACGGGCACGTTCGGTATGGAATCGATCGACGAGGGTCATGCGGGACTCCGAAAAGGACGACGGGAGGGAACGGCGATCATGGCCGAGCGGGCGAGCCGGCGCCAGTGAACAGGTCGCGGATCGTTTCGTCGTTGGCTTCGAAAACCGAATCGAAATGGTGCGACCACATCGCCGGTCATCGATATCGACAACCACAGGCAGCAGGGGCAAACTCGCCTCGTCCGCGTCGGATCGAGGGTGTCCATCGATGAATCCAGTGGAAGCGACGTTGCGGAAGGCGATCGAAGACAACGGGCTCACCGGATCCGATCAACGCCGCCACCTCTACGACTCGTTCGCGCGCCGCATCGAAGCCCTGACAACCGGACCCGACGGGACGATCGACACGGGGAAACGCGACGCCTGGAAGGCGTTGATGCAGTCGGCGCGCGCCGCGATCGAGGCGGACCATCTGACGCTTCCCGACATCGACGCCGTGCTCGCGGCCGCCGCCGTGTCGAAGGTGGAGGCCGGCCCGAAGACGGAAGCCGCTCCGGAGAGGCCCGGATCCATCGGTTGGGCCGTCGCCTACCTGCGGAAACACTGGCCGAAGGTGACGGCGATCTCGGGTGCGTTGACGTTTCTCGCCGAATTCCTGAAGCCGCTCGGAGAATACACCGGCGTCCTCATCGGCTTCGGCGTCGCGACCCTGATCGGCAGTCACTTCGTCCGCCGTATTCCGGCGCTGCGCGAGTGGGGCGAAGGTGGATTCGCGACGGGCCTCTTCGTCACCATCGGCGCGGTGACGATGTTGACGGTGCGGCTCTTCGTGCCGGCGGCAGAGGCCAAGACCAACGGCGCGCTGTCCGCCATCCCCGGCGTCGCCGATCTTCAGCGCTCCCTCCTGCACATCTCGGAGAAGGTCGAGAAGATCGCAACCAACACGCAGAGGACGGCCGAGGCCACCGAACGCACGGCGGCCGACGCGGCACGGATCGCGACCGGGACGGAGCGGGTCGCAGCCGCGGCGGGCGGGGCGAAACGGGAGATCAGTACCGACCCAGGCAAGGAACTCGCCAATCTCGGCATCAGCCCGCCGGGATACGCCGACGCCTGGATCGACGCTCTGAAGCGCGACGATCGGCGCGTCTACGACCTTCTGACAAAGGCGGAATTTAGACCCGATACGTCCGTGGTCCTCGGCCTCGGACACAAAGAGAACGCCGCGATGCTGAAGAGGCCGAACGTGCGTACCGCTCTGCGGACGATCTCGACCACCGTCCGCGACGCGATCTGCGAACCTCGGTTCGTCGTGGACGGCAGCAACCCGTATGAAATGAACAGAAGCGTCGAGGCCGTGGTCGGATATGTCCAGAATCTCGGCGTAGGAGAGTTTCGTTCCTATTGTAAGGATCCGAACCTGATCCTGGAGGCGTTACGCCGGCTGCAAAGGGAGACCTGGACCTCACAATGCCGGAAGACCCTCGAACAGGCCATAAGGAGATACGAGCCGAATTTCCGCTGTGATTTCGGTCGGATATCAGATCGCCGATACAATGAGCTCACCGACTCTATAGCTTTGAGTTATACGACAGAATTCGATTACCTCTCGACGACTCTACGATAGGCGCTCGGCTGGGACGCCTATGCTCGTCACCGGGCGGCAGAAAGCCGGTGAGTGTGCCGAGACGCATGGGTGCGAGGCCTCACCACCCGCTAGGTCGCGGTGCGATCACGATCCGACGCGTTCGGCGGGCCGCGACCGTTCGCGCCGCGGCGAAACGAAGCGACCGGGGATCGCGAGCGATCCCCGGTCCCGTCGGCCCGGTCCGGTAGGAGAGGAACGGGGCTGCCGACCTCAGACGAAGAGGAAGTCCGCCGCGGTGATCTTGGCGGCATCGATGCCGACCAGCAACAGGCTGCCGTCGACGCCGTCGACGGTGATCACGGCACCGTCGGCGGTGGCGGTGACGTGGACGTGATCCCACGAGGAACCGATCATGATCTTGTCCTGACCGTCGGTGAAGTCGCGGACCCGATCGTTACCCTCCGAACCGGCGAAGTTGAACTTGTCGGCACCCGCCTCGCCCCACAGGATGTCGTCGCCGGCGCCGCCGTCGATGATGTCGTTGCCGGCGCCGCCGTAGATCACATCGTTTCCGGCGTCGCCGAGGAGCTGATCGTTGCCGTTGCCGCCGTAGAGGTAGTCGTTGCCGGCGCCGCCGAAGAGCTTGTCGTTGCCGTCCATGCCGAAGAACGAGTTGGCCGAGGCGTCACCCACGACGGTGTCGCCGAAGTTCGACCCGACGATGTTCTCGATTCCGATCAACGTGTCGCCCTCGGCGTCGCCGCCGTGGCACAGGTTGCCGACGAGGTCGACGACGACACCGGCCGCCGAGGCGTAGTAGTTGACGGTATCGCCGTTGCCGATGCCACCATCGATCCAGTCGGCTCCGGCGCTGCCGTAGATCTGGTCGTCACCGGCGCCGGCCATGATGCTCTCGCCGCTCGCAGATCCGCGAATGGTGTCGTTGAACTTGCTTCCGATCACGCTCTCGATACCGGAGATCTTGTCGCCGGTCGCTTCGCCACCGGTGACGGTCTGAGCGGCGAGGTCGATGGTGATGCCGCCGGCGGCGTTGCCGGAGTAGTCGACGGTATCCCAGCCGGCGCCGCCGTCGAGCGTGTCCTTGCCGACGCCACCGACGAGGGTGTCGTCGCCGTCGCCGCCCTTCAGAAGGTCGTCGCCGCGGCCGCCGTAGAGCTTGTCGTGACCCGCGAGGCCCTCGAGGTAGTCGTTGCCGTCCTCGCCCTTGATCGTGTTGTTCAGCTCGTTGCCGATGCCGTGGAAGGCGTCGGTCGACAGGGCCGTGAGGTTCTCGACGCCGGCGGCGAGGATGTAGCTCGACAGTATGGTGCGGACCTCGTCGGTGCCGCCGCCGACCGACTCGATCACCTGATCGACGTAGCTGTCGACATAGTAGGTGTCGTTGCCCGTGCCGCCGATCATCAGATCGTCGTTGGCGCCGCCGTCGAGCACGTCGTTGCCGTCGCCGCCCTTGAGCGTGTCGTTGGCCGCGCCGCCGTAGAGCTTGTCGTTGCCGGCCTCGCCCCACAGCGTGTCGTTGCCGGCGTCGCCGACGAGCATGTCGTTGCCGGTCCCGCCGTAGAGCGTGTCGTTGCCGGTGCCGCCGTAGAGCTTGTCGTCGCCGTCGCCGCCGTTGAGCATGTCGGCGCCGTCGTCGCCGTAGAGGCTGTCGTTGTCGGCCTCGCCCCAGATGCGGTCGTCTTCGGTGCCGCCGTGGATGATGTCGAGGCCGTCGCCGCCGAGGATCTGGTCCTTGCCGGCGTCGCCGTAGAGCGAGTCGCTGCCGGTGCCGCCGTAGATCGTGTCGTCGCCGTTGCCTCCGTAGATCAGGTCGCCGCCGCCGTTGCCCTTGATCAGGTCGTTGCCGTCCATGCCCTTGAGGACATTGCCGCTCTCCGAGCCGATCAGGGTGTTGGCGAGGGAATTGCCGGTGCCGTTGGCCGTGGTCGAGGAATTGGTGAGGACGAGCTTCTCCAGGTTGGCGCCGAGCGTGTAGTTGGTCAGATAGGTTTCGACGGTGTCGAAGCCGGCGCCGGCGTTCTCGACGACCGTGTCGGTGGCGGTCACCACGTAGGTGTCGTCGCCGGTGCCGCCGTAGAGCTTGTCCCAGCCGTGACCGATCAGGCGATCGTTGCCGGCATCGCCGTAGAGGTAGTCCGTCACGGTGTCGTTGCCGCCGTCGAGGGTGTCGCCGGCATCACCGCCGTGGATGACGTCCTTGCCGGCGCCGCCGTCGATCGTGTCCTTGCCGCCATTGCCCCAGAAGGTCTCGTCGCGCTGAGCCCCCTTGATGACGTTGTCGAGGGCGTTGCCGGCGATCGAGCCGCCACCCGACGGCGTTTCGAAGTCGGTCGGATCGAGCGACGCGTCGTAGACGTAGGAGGAGACCACGAGGTTCTCGACATTGTCGGTCATCGTGTAGTCGACACCGAGCAGCACTTCGACGGTGTCGATCCCGCCGCCGGCGTCTTCGTGAACGACGATGGTCGTGTCACCACCGATATTGCGATAATAATCGTTACCGGTTCCACCGTAGGCTTGGATGGTGATGTTGTCGTCGACGTCGAAGACGAGCGTATCGTCGCCCGCGTCGCCCCAGACGGAACCGGCGCTGCCCGAGTAGATCCAGTCGTTGCCGTCGCCGCCGTGGATCCAGGCCTGATCCGCCGAGGACGAGATCATGTCGTCGCCGGCGCCGCCGAAGAGGAAGAAGCTCTCGCCGGTCACGTTGAGGCGGTCGTTGCCGGCGTCGCCGGAGAGCGACCCGCGTCCGTAGCCCCAGAGGCTGTCGTCGCCGTCGCCGCCTTCGACGATGTCGAAACCGCCGCCCGACTTGATGATGTCGTTGCCGGCACCGCCGTAGATCAGGTCGTCGCTGGTGCTGTCGTCCTTCAGGACGATGCGGTCGTCGCCACCCAGGGCATGAATTTCGTAGCCGGTGTCGACCCACGAGAACCACTCGTCGTTGCCGTCGGTCAGGGTGATCTTGGTCTTGGCCATCGTCTTGCTCCGATCTTTCTCGGCCTCTCGGGCCGTGATTTGCGTCGCCGCCTCGGGGGAAGTGGGCGGTCGATCCGATGACGCCACGATCGGTGCGGCATGTTTCGCCCTCGTCTCGTCGAACGAGCGTCCAACGTTTCATTCGTTTCATCGCCGACACGGTCCGTCACACCCCGCCGGCCGGGCGAAACCGTCGTTTCCCGCGTCCTGAAACAATCGAAACAGAGCCGGCCGATCCGCCGCAGCAGCGCCGAAACGGTCGCGAGCGAAGTTGGGCATCACCGAAAGCCCCCTTCGCCCGACGAGGCCGCCATGACGAAGCCCAACTCCCCGCTCCGCGCCGCGATGCGCGCGATGCTCGCCTCGATCGGCGGCGTCGCCGCCACGTCGATCGCCGTGAACCTGCTGATGCTCAACGGCTCGATCTACATGATGCAGGTCTACGATCGCGTCCTGACCGCGCGCAGCACCGCGACGCTCCTCACCCTCTCCGCGTTGATGCTCGGCCTCTACGCCGCTCAGGGCCTCCTCGACGCGGTTCGTCAGCGTCTCGCCGTCCGCATCGCCACCGGCTTCGCCGAGGATCTGCGGGCCCCGGCCCATGCCGCCGCGATGCGCCTGCCCGCCACCGGCCGCACCACCGCCGCCGCACTGCCGGAACAGGATGTCGAACGGGTGCGCACCGTCCTCTCCGGCTCCGGTCCGTCGGCCCTGTTCGACCTGCCCTTCGCGCCGCTGTTCCTGATGCTGATCTTCGCCATCCACCCGTTGCTCGGCGCCGTGGCGCTCGCCGGAGCCGTCGTGCTCCTGGCGCTGCCGCTCGCCTCCGGCCGGGCGGCCCGCCGGCCGACGGAGACCGC
>CALMYM010000073.1 GCA_937873675.1 uncultured Alphaproteobacteria bacterium
GCTTCTGAGAAGGCCGACGGCTTCCTCCCGGCGGAAGGCCGGCTCGGCACCAGCATCGGCAGGATGGGCATGGGCGAGCCGCTCATGAACGACGACGCGGTGCGCGACGCCATGCTGATCTTCGCCGACGGCGAAGGCCTGTCGCTCTCCAAGCGCCGCATCACCCTGTCGACCTCCGGCGTCGTGCCGGCGATCCCGAAGATCGGCGCCGAGACCGGCGTCATGTTGGCGATCTCGCTCCACGCCATCCGCGACGCGCTGCGCGACGAACTGGTGCCGATCAACAAGAAATACCCGATCGCCGAGCTGCTCGACGCCTGCCGCGCCTATCCCGGCCTCTCCAACGCCCGCCGCATCACCTTCGAATACGTCATGCTGAAGGGCGTCAACGACTCGGCTGCGGATGCCCGCGAACTGGTGCGCCTGCTGCGCGGCATCCCGGCCAAGATCAACCTGATCCCGTTCAACCCGTGGCCGGGCTCGAAATACGCCTGCTCCGACTGGGAGACGATCGAGAACTTCGCCGAGATCGTCAATCGCGCCGGCTATGCGAGCCCGATCCGCACCCCGCGCGGCCGCGACATCCTCGCCGCCTGCGGTCAGTTGAAGTCGGCCTCCGAGAAGCTCCGGGTGCGCGAACGCCTCGCCCTCGAAGCGATGATCGGCGGTCGCGACGACGACGAATGATACCGAACCGACGAAGTTTCGACCTTTTCGAAACTTCGTCGGTGAAGGCGAGCCCGAACGGGCGTCGGCCGGTCAGACCAAGTCGCGGATGAAATTCGGACAAGTGAGAGATCGACGAATCACCGCAGGATTCCGCGGACTCTCGACAGTCGGCCGGCCCTTGCGTCAAGATCGTCGCAGTGATTCGCCGTCGTCCCGCGACGGCCCCCGACGTCGAAGGCGGTGCCGCCATGTCCTCCCGTGAGAGCGTTCTCGATCGCGACCGCGCCACCGTCGCCGGTGGCCGTCTCGGGCGCATCGTCGCAGCCTATGCCCTGGCCGTCTTCGCCGCCGCCATCGCCCGCACCTTCGGGCTCGTCGCCCAGGAGACGGCGGTCCGCGGCTTCGGCGCGATGATCGAGACCAACGGCATCGGCGCCCTGGTCGTGGTGCCGCTGCTCTCCGGCTTCATCGCCTTCCTCGCCGCCGCCCCCTTCGTCACCGCCTTCCTGGTCTTCGCCGAAGGCAGCCGGGCGCGCGCCTTGTGGATCTACATCGTCGCCGGCGCGGTGATCGGCCCGCTCGCGCAAGCGATGATCGGCCTCTTCGACGCCTCCGGCCGGTCGCCCGGCGTCCTCCTCTACGGCCTCGACGCGCTCGCCGGCGCCGTCGGCGGGTGGGTCTACTGGACGGTGGCGGGGCGCGCCGCATCGCCGGCCCCGCCCCGCCTCGAGCCCTTCCGCCGCGACGAACCGCGGTTCTGACCCTCGACGGAGACGACGCATGCCGCCGCTCTCCCGCCTCCTCTGGCGCCTCGTCGTCGCCTCCTTCGGCTGGCTGGTCGCCATCGCCGGTTCCGTCGCCACGGTGATCGGCGCCTCGATGGGCCGGATGCTGGTCGTCACCGACCTGCCACTTGCCGACGTCGATCCGCGCGGTGTCGTCTCGCTGGCGCTGGCCTTCACGGTGGCGGCGAAGGGCGTCTGGCTCGGTTGGTTCGTGTTCGCGATCTATGCCGAGATCGTCGGCCTGCGCTCGCTCCTCGCCCACCTCTTCGTCTTCGCCGCCATCGCCCTTCTCGGCGTCGTCGCGCTCGCCCCGGTCGAGGTGACGACCTGCCTCGCCACCGTCGATGTCGACTGCGGCCGCACCATGGTCGAGACGGTGATGCGCACCGTGCCCGGCGCGGTCTTCAAGGTCCTCGCCGCCGCCGGATTCGTCGCCGGTTTCGGCCACTGGCTGGTCGCCGGCGGCTCGGCCGGCTTCCGCGAGCCACCCTCCCGGTTCGTACCGCGGAAGGGAGATGCGCAGCCGCCGCATGCCTGAACGATCGAACTCGCGCTAATCGATCGGAACGAGGCGGATCGAGCGAGGAGATCGGACGTGGCCGAACATTGGGACGTGGTGATCGCCGGCGGCGCGATCATGGGGTCGTCGACCGCCTATTTCCTCACCCGCGAATTGGGCCCGAACGCCCGCATCCTGGTGGTCGAGAAGGATCCGACCTACGCCCGCTCGG
>CALMYM010000074.1 GCA_937873675.1 uncultured Alphaproteobacteria bacterium
GGCACCATATCTCCGGGGAGATCCCGGGGGCAACGCCCCCGGGGGCCCCGTGAGCCCCCCCCGGGCGGGGCGGCCTCCCCCCCGCCCGCCGCCACATCGAGTGGAGACGAGAGATGAAGAACGTCGAGGAATTCCTCGCCTACGCCATCAAGCTCGAAGAGGAGGCGATGCTGCGCTTCGGCGAGCTCGCCGACAGCATGGCGACCTACGGCAACGCCCAGGTGGCGAAGCTCTTCCGCCGCCTCTCCGACTATTCGGCGCTGCACATGGGCGACGCCAAGGCACGTGCCGGCTTCCGCGAGATCCCGGAGATGGGACCGCAGGACTTCCACTGGCCGCAGGGCGAGAGCCCGGAACGCGCGGCCATCTGGGCCGCCGATCCGTTCATCGCCCGCGACGAGGCGCTGCACATCGCGCTCGAGGCGGAAAAGGCGGGGCTCGGCTTCTACGCCCATGTGCTCGCCACCACCGACGATCCCGAGATCCGAGTTCTCGCCAAGGAGTTCGTCGAGGAGGAGGAGGGCCACGTGCGCGAGTTGGAGAAGTGGATCGCCGCCCACGACGCCGGCAAGCCGCTACCCGTCGACGCCTGAGGCGCGGCGGACCCGTCCGACGAGACCACCCGGCCCGCACGATGCGGGCGCGGGCGTTTCGTCATGCGCCCTCGAAGCCGGTCAGCACGCCGACGACGTTGTCGCCGATCGCCGCCACGGCGTAGCCGCCCTCGAGCACGAAAACCGTCGGCAGACCGAGTTCTGCGATGCGCGCGCCCATCGCCGGATAGTCGGCGGTCTTCAGGCGGAAGTGGCTGATCGGATCGCCCTCGTAGGTGTCCACCCCGAGCGAGACGACGAGGGCCTCCGCGCCGGTCTCGGCGATGCGGCGGCAGCCCCGCTCGAGCGCGGCACTCCAGACCGACCAGTCGGAACCTGCGGGCATCGGCAGGTTGAGGTTGAAGCCCCTGCCCTCGCCCTCGCCGATCTCGTCGGCGGCGCCGAGGAAATAGGGGTATTCCGTCGCAGGATCGCCGTGGAGGTTGACCACCTGGACGTCGGAGCGGCGCCAGAAGATCTCCTGGGTGCCGTTGCCGTGATGGAAATCGACGTCGAGGACGGCGACGCGCTTCGCGCCGTGATCGAGGAGGCGCTCGGCGGCGCAGGCGGCATTGTTGATGTAGCAATAGCCGCCGGCGGCGCGGACACCGGCGTGATGGCCGGGCGGACGGGCGAGCGAAAAGGCCGCTCGCTCGCCCGCCGCCACCGCATCGACCGCGGCGAGCGCGCAGGCGTAGGACGCCGCGATCGCGTCCCACGTGCCGGCGACGAAGGCGGATCCGGCGTCGAAGGAATAGTAGCCGAGGAGCGCCGTGATCTTCTCCGGGCGGAGGTCGTCGCGCAGGCCCGGCGTCGGCCAGACGAAGGGCAGCGCCGATCCGTCGTAGCCGGCCTCGGTCCACAGCCGCCAAGCGTCGCGCAGGAAATCGACGTAGTCGGGACGATGGACACGGCGGGCGACGTCGAGGCTCGCCTCGCCCGGCTCGAGGATCGGCCCGAGACCGACCTCGGCGATGCGCGCCCGCACGATCTCGGCGCGCTCGGGACATTCGAAACCGGCGAGCAGCTGCCCGGCGGTCAGTTCGAGTTGGCCGACGTGACCGGCATGGCGGGGCGAATGGAAGGTTTTCACGGCGCGGACCTCACGCTTCACAGGGCCGCGTCAGTCTAGAGCGGCTTCGCCGCCGTTGGCACCGTCACGATCGCATCTCGGCTTCGCCGCCCCGCTGTCCGCGTCGACGGGCTCCGGATCCACGTCTCTTCCGCCGCCTGGGCACGGCGATGCCTTCGGCGTACCGCTCCGGCCCCAACGGACGACGCGTTCCCTCCGGCTTTGCCGCTGCCTGTTCCGCACCTCCCGGCGACGAACGCCTCGAGGACACGTGATGACCGTGCCGTTGCAATGAAGATCTGGATCGAATCTACTTTCCTGAAAGAAGCGAATTCTCGAAGCGCTCGACCCTCAGGGAGGTATCCATGACATCTCTGCCCCAAGGTATGACGTTTCTCACCGTCCTCGCGCTGACCACGGCCTTCGCCGCCGCCTCCGCCGGAGCTGCGGAACCCGCGGAGATCGTGACCCGGATCCACGCCGCGACGCCCACCGGCGACGGAGCGGTGCTCGGCACGGTCCGGGCGCAGGCCGCCGAGGCCCCGGCGGTCGGCGTCGTCTTCACCACCGATCTCACCGGCCTCGCGCCGGGACAGCACGGCTTCCACATGCACGAGAACCCGTCCTGCGCACCGGCCGCCAACAAGGACGGCCAGATGGTCCCGGCTCTCGCCGCCGGCGGTCATTTCGACCCGGACAAGACCGGCCGCCACGAAGGTCCCGAGGGCAAGGGCCATCTCGGCGACCTCCCCCATCTCACGGTCGGCGCCGACGGCGTTTCGAAGGCGAGCGTCACGGCGCCGCGTCTCACGATGGACCGGCTCGCCGGGCATTCGCTGATGCTCCATGTCGGCGGCGACAATTATTCGGATCATCCTGCGGCCCTCGGCGGCGGCGGAGCGCGAATGGCCTGCGGCGTCGTCGGCCGATAGGTCGCAGGACCGCGAGAGCGCACACACACGATGCCGCGCGCCCCGCATCGATCGTGCGGGGCGCAGTGTCGCGTTCGCTCTATCGCGAACCGATCGGCTCGTCGGCGACGTAGGGCGGAATAGGCGAAGCCGTATTCCGCCGCATCCGCCCGTGGCGGAATACGGCTTCGCCTATTCCGCCCTACGGGTCTGCGAGATCGCCTCAGCCGACGAGGATCTCGCTCGCCTTCGTCAAGGGCATGTCGAGCACCGTCACCCCCATGTCGGCGTAGAAGCGGACCTCGTTCTTCGTCGCCGCGCCGAGGTCGGCGATCGCCACGTGGCCGCCGGCCGAGCGCTTGGTGATCTGCTTGGCGTAGATCCTGAGCATCTGGTCGTGGAAGCGACAGCCGAGGAAGAAGAAGCCGCGGTCGGTGCGCAGGCGCTTCACCACCTCGGGGATCGGCGACTGGATGTCGATCTCGGTCAGAACCTCGACATAGTCCGAGTCGGCGACGAGGAAATTCTTGGCCGGGGTGATGCCGCCATGCGGCTTGTAGAGCACGGTCTTCGCGCCGTCCGCGACCTCCGGCAGCACCTCGACCCCGGCCGGATCGTAGGCCTTGAACCAGATGTCGCGGCTCTCGCCCGCTCGGGTGACGCCCTGGAGCTCGACGTAGTCCTCGCGCCCGGCGGCGGTCAGCGCGGTGCGGAAGGCGCCGTCGTACCAGGTGTCGACGACGAGGGAGAGCGGCAGCCCGGCGAGGTAGCTCATCAGCTTCGGCGGCGCGACCGGCGCGGAGAAGATCTCCGCCATCCAGCCGGTGAGCGTCTTGCGGTGGCGGCGCTGTTCGATGAACTGGGCGACCGACCACATCGAATTGCGGATGCGCGAGGGGGCCGGAGCCTTGGCGTTGAGCGCCGCGGCGATCGCTTCCGGAGTCGCGGGAACCGGCGATGCGGCGCCGTCGGCGGTCAGGAGATCGGGGCCGAGGAACGGCACCAGGCGATCGGCGAGGAGGCCGGCGCGCACCTCCGCCAGCTTCGCCTCGGCCGCGGCGCCGGTGAGCACGATCGGGTCGGTTCGGGTGGCGGTCATGGTCATCTCTCACTCCTCGTCGACGGCGCGGGTCGCGCGGCGTTGGTCTTCCTGGTTCGGCGAACGAGCCCCGGGGCTCCGCCGATCGATCGCTCTTTCGTCCACGCCCCGCGCAGATCGAGGACGCCGCTCCGCCCTCCCCCCTTCTCCCCTCGCGGGAGAAGGTGCCCCGAAGGGGCGGATGAGGGGGCGCGCGCGTCGGCGCGCATCGCGATACGGTCGGCGGCGAACCGGATGAGAGGTCCAGACCCCTCATCCGGCCTTCGGCCACCTTCTCCCGCAAGGGGAGAAGGGAGGGAGCCCGCGGCGACGCCGCGGACGTCTTGAACCTTCGACCCGTCATCCCATCCCGGGCGGCGGTGTGTCCCGGACGCCGCTCCGTCCTCCCCCCTTCTCCCCTGGAGGGAGAAGGTGCCCCGCAGGGGCGGATGAGGGGGCGCGCGCGTCGGCGCGCAACTTCGAACCCATCGGCGCCGAACCGGTGGAGAGGCTCAGCCCCCTCATCCGGCCTTCGGCCACCTTCTCCCGCGAGGGGAGAAGGGAGGGAGCCCGCGGCGCGTCCGCGCCCTATCCCGGAGCGGTGCATCTCGCTCTACGCGTCGGCCGACCGACGCCCCTCCCTCCTCGTCGCCGACCTTGCGGGCGTTGACGGTGATGGGCAGGCGGGTGTCGGCCGGCATCTCCGGCAGGATCAGCACCCAGCCGTTCTTCATCTTCACCGAGCCGCCCCACATCTCGGGCTTCTCCATCTCGATGATCGGCTCCTCGAGATCCTTCTTCGGCAGGTAGGCGGAGAGGCCCTTGGGCGTGTTGCGGATCATCACCTTCATCGCGTCGGCTTCCCTCGTCTCGTGCGACCGGCGTGGGCCCGGCCGCTTCCGCCGGCCCGGGGCCGGAAAACTCTCGCGCGGCGCCCCGAGAACGGGACGCACGACGGCGTCTCACTCGGCGGCGGCCGCCGTCTCGGTGTCGCCTTCCGGCACCGTTTGCGGATTGTCGAGGCTCACCAGCTCCTTGCCGCGCATGCCTACGATGGTGCCGCGATCCGGCCATTCGACCGCATAGATCCAGAACATCTGCAGGAAGGTGCCGATGTCGCGGACGTAGCCCATGTCGCCCTTCTGGACGAGCGGCTCGCCGATCTCCTTGCGGGGATAGGTGCCGTCGTTCTTGACCATGCGTTTGGCGCGCACCCTCTCGCCCGGCTTGAACACCGGGGGTTTGAGAACCTCGACTTCTTCTTCGCGTCCGAGCCCCATCACAGCTCTCCTTGCGGTTCGAGCCTCTGGCGCGCGACTTCGCGCACCACGTCTTCCGGATCGTCGAGGAAGCGGGACAGCTCCGCGACCGGTGCGCGCTCCACCACGGTGAAGCGCACTCTGAGATCCTCGTCGGCGGCGAGCAGCTTCAGGTGCTCGGGCCGCATCCGCTCGGCGACGATCAGGCGAACCGTCGGGTCCTCGTCGCCGGCCAACGCGGTCAGGAGGTGCTCGTCGATGCGCCGCGCCGCCTCGCGACGGATCTCGGCGTCCTCGTCGTGCATCACACGCACCAGCAGCGCCGGCGGTGCCTTGCGCGTCGCGGCGAGGCGCACGCCGTAGTCGGGATCGGCGAGGAGCGGCACCAGATCCTCGCCGTCGAGCCGGCGGGCCACCGTCATCCTGACCCGCCGATCGGGGTCGCCGGCGAAGCGGCGCACCCGGGTCTTGGGCAGCCGGAGCGCCACCATGGCGCGGACGTCCGGCTCGGGATCGTCGATCAGCGGCGTCAGGCGGAAGAGACTGGCGTATTTCACCGCCAGCGTCCGCACCTCGAAATAGGGATGCCCGAGATAGCGATCGGCCTGCAGCGGATTGGCCGCGAAGAAGCGGTCGATGCGCTTGCCGCGCCGATCGTTCACGCAGGTTCGACCGAGATCGCACATCCCCGCCCGGCGGTTCTCCTCGTGGGCACAGTCCCGGCAGGAGACCGGATTGCCCAGCCAATCGACCGTCTCGTCCTCGACGACCGGCTGGGCCACGGGTTCGGCGCGCTCGCTTTCGGATCCGGCCATGCGGCGTCCCCTCTCGCCGGTGGTCGCGACGGCTCAGGCCTTGATGCAGGTCTTGGGCACCGGGCAGACGGCGGCGCACTGCTGGGTGTCCATGCCGTCGCATTCGGTGCACTTGGCCGGGTCGATGATGTAGGTCTCGCCCTTCATCTTGATGGCGGCGGAGGGGCACTCGAACTCGCAGGCGCCGCAGCTGGTGCATTGGGAGGCGATGATCTTGAAGGCCATTGGGCATTCTCCTGAAGTCGTCACGTCGTGTCGGCGGGTCTCCGCCGGGTGGGGCCGTCCGGTGGTCTCCCACCGGACCTGACGCGAGCGAACGACGGCCCAACTTCCGTCGACACCCACGAAGATCGGGGGCGGACCCGACCGGCCCGCCCCTGAAAGAGCGAGCGGTCAGGCGACCGCGGAGGTCACCTCGACGCCGTATTCGGCGGCGTAGAGCGCGCCGATCGCCGTCTCGATGTAGTCGAAGCCGTAATCGTCGGTGGCGCGGATGCCGGCCGCCGTCAGCATGTCCTTGGGGCAGTCGCCGATCTTGGCGCACAGCACCACCTCGACGCCCTCGAGCGCCTTGATCACACTGTCGAGCGTCGCGTCCTCGCCCCAGCCGCCTTCGCAGTACTGGGCCTCGACCTTGCGGTGGCCGACGAAGGTGATGCCCTTCGGACCCGCCTCGTAGACCTGGAACTCCTTCGCATGGCCGAAGTGCTCGTTGATGCGGCCGCCGCCCTTGGTCGCCACGGCGACGAGGAGCTTCGCCTCGGCGGCGACGTCCTTGACCGCCGCGACCGCCGCCTGCTTCGCCTCGACGTGATCGCCGCGCTCCTTGGCGACGATCTCGCGATAGGCCTCGCGCTTCGCGGCGTCGTAGGTGACGGTCTCGGGCAGCTGATCGAGGGTGAACTCCTGGCCGCGATCCTCGCCGAGGAGGCCGACGGCGTCGGCGCGGCACTGGCGGCAGTGGCGCATCAGCTTGGCGCCGCCCTCGAGCTTGTCCTGGAGGGCCTTCAGCTCCATCGCGGTCGGACCGCGCTGGCCGGTGAGGCCGTAGTGGGTTCCGTGCGCCGGATCGGAGATCAGCGGCATGACGTTGTGGAGGAACGCGCCGCGCTCCTTCACCCACTTGTTCACCTCGAGCAGATGCTCGTCGTTGACGCCGGGGATCAGCACCGAGTTGATCTTGGTGAGGATGCCGCGGGCGGTGAGCATCTCGAGGCCGAGCATCTGGCGCTCGTGGAGGATGCGAGCCGCCTCGACGCCCTCGTAGCGGCGCTTGTTGTAATAGATCCAGGGATAGATCTTCGCGCCGATCTCGGGATCGACCATGTTGATGGTGATCGTGACGTGGTCGACGTTCATCTCGGCGAGCTCGTCGACGTGGTCGGGCAGCGCCAGACCGTTGGTCGAGATGCACAGCTTGATGTCGGGGATCTCCTTGGAAATCGCCTCGAAGGTCGCCTTGGTCTTCTTCCAGTCGTAGCAGGCGTCGCCCGGGCCGGCGATGCCGAGCACCGAGAGCTGCGGCACCTCGTTGGCCACCGTCACGACCTTGCGCATCGCCTGATCGGGCGTGAGCTTCTCGGAGACGACGCCGGGGCGGCTCTCGTTGGCGCAATCGTACTTGCGGTTGCAGTAATTGCACTGGATGTTGCAGGCCGGCGCCACGGCGACGTGCATGCGGGCGAAGTAGTGGTGCGCCTCTTCCGAATAGCAGGGATGATCCTTGATCTTCTCCCAGGTGGCGGCATCCATGTCGTCGGGCTTGGCCGACGAGCCGCAGGACGACGACGAGCAGCCGCCCGACGACGCGGTCTTCTCGAGCGCATCGACATCGATCGGCTGCAGCAGGCTATCGAGCGAGATCATCGGCTGGTTCATCAGACCACTCCCCTCGGCATGGTTCGAGAGGGAGATCGCAAGCGCCGTGCCAGCGGGACATATCGCTGATTTCACTGTTTTTTTCGGATTCTGGACGAATCCCGACACGCGGCGAGCCGACATCGGTGTCGAATGTCCGACAACGTCCGACCACCATCCCGACCGTCGGCGAAGGGTCGCGGCCTCGATTTCGCCGAGCCGTGCAGCCAGCGAAAGAAAGAGGCGGCCCGGATGGCTCCGGACCGCCTCAGGGTCGTCGACAGGAGGAACGTCGGCGATCAGAACCTCTTCAGTTCGATGTCGTGCTTCTTCAGGGCGTAGCCGATCTGGCGGGGGGTCAGCCCGAGCAGACGGGCCGCTTTGGCCTGGACCCAGCCGGAGCGCTCCATGGCGTCGACCAGTCTGTCGCGTTCCGATTGACGGCCGCCGAGCGCCGGACAGGCGGGATCGGCGGCGTGTTCGCACAGTCCCGCCGGGATCTCGCTGCCGCCGGTGGCGGCTGCGACCGGAGCGGCCGCCGAGACCGCCGGGGGGACGCCCCAGTCGGGGGTCGGCGCCACGGCGACCGCGCCGGAAGCGAGAACGTCGATCGGGTCGGGGGCGGCGGGCGGCTTGGGTGCGCTCTTCCACAGGAGGGCCGAGAGGCAGTTGCCGCTGTGACAGGCGAAGTCCGCCGCGACGATCTGTTCGCCGTTGGCGAGAGTCGCGGTGCGGCGGACGCAGTTCTCGAGTTCGCGCACGTTGCCGGGGAAATAGCAGCGCTTGAGCATCTCCATGCCCGAGGTGGCGATCGCCAGATGGCGGCCGTTCTCGGTGTTGAAGCGCTCGACGAAGGCGCGGGCGAGCTGCGGGATGTCGCCGGGGCGTTCGCGCAACGGCGGCAGGAACACCGGCACGACGTTGATGCGGTAGTAGAGATCGGCGCGGAACTCGCCCTTGGCGACCGCCTCCTCGAGGTTCTTGTTGGTGGCGCAGACGAGGCGGACGTCGACCTTCAGCGTCTTGTTGCCGCCGACACGCTCGAATTCGCCCTCCTGCAACACGCGCAGCAGCTTCGCCTGGAAGGCGGGCGAGATCTCGCCGATCTCGTCGAGGAGCAACGTGCCGCCGTGGGCGCTCTCGAAGCGGCCGGCGCGCTGGCCCACCGCCCCGGTGAACGAGCCCTTCTCGTGGCCGAAGAGTTCGCTCTCCAGCACGCTCTCGGGCAGCGCCGCGCAGTTGAGTTTGACGAAGGGCTTGTGCTTGCGCGGGGAGAGATCGTGGATGGCGCGAGCGAAGAGCTCCTTGCCGGTGCCGCTCTCGCCGCGCAGCAGCACCGTCGAATTCGACTTGGCGACGACGGCGATGGTGGCGAGAACCCGCTTCACCGGAGCGCTGTCGCCGACGATCCCGTCGATCTTCGGGGCGGGCGACCGGACCCGTTCGGCCAACTCGTTGCCGAGCGCCTTCTCGAAGGCGCCGCGTTCGTCGAGCAGGCGTTGGCGATCGGCGGCGAGGATGCGGTGGAGCCGCACCGTCTGACCGGCGAGGCTCGCCACCATCGACAGGAAGCGCAGGTCGTCGTCGATGCGGATGAGGGTCTGGCCGTCCCAGATGCGATCGATCGACAGGGTGCCGACCACCTTGTCGGCCGCCTTGATCGGCACGCCGAGGAACGACACGCGCGCGCCGCTGCCCTCCGCCATCGCCGCCTTGGCCTCGGCGAAGAGCGGATCGCTCGCCACGTCGTGTACGACCAGCGGCGTCGCGGTGGCGACGATGCGATCGATCACGCCGCGCGGCAGGCAGTCGATGGCCCGTCCCCCGCCCTGGCGGGTCCAGCCGGCGGTGGCGACGATCTCGATCTCGCCGGGATCGTCGAGAACGACGATCATGCCGCGCCGCATCCTCAGGAACGAGGTCAGGACGTTGACGACGTTCGACAACGCCACCTCGAGGCGTGCCGGAGTCGTCAGGATCTTCGAGATCTCGTAGATCCCGAACAGCGCCATCTCCGCGCTGACCTTGCCGCGTACTTCCGAAATCGGCGATGTCGAAGGCTTTTCATCGGCGCGACGATCACCGCCCTCGCCATTTACGGCGATGGTGGAAATGCCCATGCGTCCTCTCCTTCCAGATCTCCCTCTTCTTCGGCAATTTTCGTGCCGAAAGATCTGTCCGGGGTATTCTGGATGCTGGGGCTCGTCTGCCGGAATGTCACGCTGCTTTTGTGAGCAAGCCATCTCGCAACTGCACAATGGAAGCGCAGCGACGGGCCGGATCCCGTTGCCCGGCTTTGTCCCGACCTCGAACTGCGGCTAGGATCGCCTCCGGACGGCCGTCGTCCGCCGAGGTCGCCCATGAAGATCGCCGAGATCCACACCCACGTTCTCGACCATCGGCTCGACACCGCCTTCGAAAGCGCGACGATGCGCTTCGATCGGCGCCGGCACGTTCTCGTCGAGATCGTCTGCGACGACGGCACCACGGGATGGGGCGAGTGCCTCGGGCCGGCGGCGCCCAACGCGGCCGTGGTGGCGGCCTATACGCCGACGCTGATCGGCCGTGATCCGCTCGCCACCGAAGTGCTGTGGCAGGAGCTCTACGGGCTGCTGCGCGACCAGGGACAGCGCGGCCTCACCGTGACCGCGCTTTCCGGCATCGACGTCGCCCTGTGGGACATCAAGGGCAAGCATTTCGGCGTCCCGGTCTCGGTGTTGCTCGGCGGCCGGGTGCGCGACGGCGTCCGGGCCTATGCGACCGGCTCGTTCCGCCGCGACGGCGTCGACCGTATCGCCGACAACGCCGCCGAATGCGCCGCCCACGTGGCGGCCGGGTTCCATGCGGTGAAGATCAAGATCGGCTTCGATCCCGTCCAGGATCTCGAGGTGATCGCCGCGGTGCGCGACGCCATCGGTCCGCGGACGCGTCTGATGATCGACGCCAATCACGGCTACGACGTCCAGGAGGCGATCCGGGTCGGGCGCGCGGCGGAGAAGTACGAGATCGACTGGTTCGAAGAACCCGTCGTGCCCGAACATCTCGCCGCCTATCGCGCGGTGCGCGCCGGCCAGCCGATCCCGATCGCCGGTGGCGAGACCTGGCACGGCCGCTACGGCTTCAAGGAACCGCTGGAGACCCGCTGCGTCGACATCGCTCAGCCGGATCTGTGCGGCACCGGCGGTTTCACCGAGATGCGTCGCATCGCCGACATGGCGGCGCTGCACGGGGTGCGTCTGGTGCCCCACGTCTGGGGCACCGCCGTCCAGATCGCAGCGAGCCTGCAGTTCATGGCCGCGCTACTTCCCGAGCCGCTGCGGCGCGAGTCGATCGACCCGATCCTCGAGTTCGACCGCACCGACAATCCGTTCCGTCAGGCGATCGTCACCACGCCGATCGAACACGTCAACGGCGTCGTGCGCATCCCCGATGGTCCCGGTCTCGGCATCGAGATCGACCGTGCGGCGCTGGCGCGTTACGCCGCGAAGGACGTCTGATCGGCCGCCGGCCGACCGGCTCGCGAAGTGGGGATCCTCAACTCTCGGTCCGACGGAGAGGCTGGGTCGGTCGGGCGAGCCGGCGTTCGCGCATCCAGATCACCAGACCGGCGGCGATGATGACCAGCGCGCCGGTCACCGTCCAACGATCGGGCAAGGTGTCGAAGAGGAACCAGCTCCAGAATCCCATGTAGATGAGATAGACGTAGGTGTAGGGCGTCAGCGCCCCGGCCTCGGCGTAGCCGTAGGCGCGCGTCAGCGTCTCGTGGCTGGCCCAGCCGAACACGCCCATGCCGAGCAGCAGCACCCATTCCACGAACGTGTTCGGCGTCACCCACACCCATGCGGCGACGGGGGCGAGGACGACGGTGCCGATCAATCCGGCGTAGAGCTGCATGGTGTCGGTCGACACGCTGCCGGCGAGCTTGCGGGTCATCAGCGAGTAGACGGCGAAGATGACGGCGTTGGTGAAGGACAGCAGCATCGCCCAGTGGAAGCTGGCGTCGAAGGGGCGCAGCGCGATGACGATGCCGACGAAGCCGGCGACGATGGCGCTCCAGCGCCAGATCCCGACCCGCTCGCCGAGCACCGGCCCGGACAACGCCGCGATGATGATCGGCGCGGAGAACAGGATCGTCGCCGTCAGAGTCAGCGACAGGTAACGCAGCGCGAAGAAGTTGATGACCGTCGACAGCATCAGGATGAAGCCGCGCGTCAGCACCAGCCGTTTGCGGGTGGTGCCGAAGCGGGCGAGCGAGCCACCCTGGCGGGCGATCAGCACCAGCGCGATCACCGAATGACCGAAATAGCGGAAGAACGCCGCCATGAGCGACGGCGTTCCGGAGAGGACCAGCGTCTTCGCCGAGGCGTCGACGCAGGAGAACATGAGGTAGGTCGCCAACATCAGCGCGATGCCGAGCATCGGGCGATCTTCATTCGGTCGCGCTGTCGTTCCGGCCATCGCTGTCGTCGGCTCCGCCTCGCGGCTCAGCCCCTCTTGTCCGGACGGATCAGCGTCGAGACGAAGTCGACGAGGCGAGGCACGTTTTCCTTGCCGTGGCCGGCGGCCACCGCCTGATCGAGCAGCCGCTTGGCGGCGCCCGACATGACCGTCGTCGAGCCCGAGTCCTCGGCCATGCGGATGTAGTAGCCGACGTCCTTGCGGGCGTTCTCGATGGCGAAGGCGAGTTTTTCGGCGTCGCCGTCGATCGCGTAGGCCTTGACGAAGTCCATCATGCCGGAATGGAGCGGGCCGGCCGACATCACGTCGTAGATCTTCTGCCGCGGGATGCCGGTGGCGTCGGCCATGACGAAGACCTCCGACATGGCGGAGGCCGTGGTCATGGCGAAGAAGTTGTTGATCAGCTTGATGGTGTGACCGGAGCCGAGAGCGCCGAGATGGAAGACGTTCTCGCCGAGATCGTCGAGGATCGGGCGGATGCGGGCGAAGGTCGCCTCGTCACCGGCGCACATGATGTTGAGCTTGCCCTCGCGGCCGTGCGACGGGGTGCGCCCGAGCGGTGCGTCCATGTAGGTCGCGCCGACGGCGGCCACCGCGGCACCGATCGCCCGCGTCGAGCCCGGCAGCGAGGTGCCGAAGTCGATGGCGACGGCGCCGGGCTTCAGGCCGGCGACGACGCCGTCGTCGCCGTACATGCGGCTCTCGACCTGGGCCGAGGTGCCCATGCACAGCATGACCACGTCGCTCGCCGCGGCGAGGTCGCGCGCCGTCTTCGCTTCGCGCGCGCCGCGCGCGGTCGCCGCCTCGACGCCGGTTCTGTCGCGATGGCCGAGCACCGTCACGGCGTAGCCGCGATCGATGAGCCGTTGGACCATGGCCGATCCCATCAGGCCGAGCCCGATGAAGCCGATCGTGGGTCTGGTCATGTGCATGTCTCCGCTTTCCGACGCTCGGGCGCCGGCTCACATCGTCGCGCCGATCTGCCAGGGCACGAATTCGAGGTCGCCGAGGCCTTCGGCTTCCGACTTGGATTTCTCGCCCGAGGCGACTCGGAGCATGAGATCGTAGATCTCCCTGCCCTTCTCTTCGAGCCCCACGCCGGCCGAGAGCATCGCGCCGGCGTCGACGTCCATGTCGTCGCTCATCCGCCTGTACATCTCGGTGTTGGTGGCGATCTTGATGCAGGGCGCCGGCTTCGAGCCGAAGGCCGAGCCGCGCCCGGTGGTGAAGACGACGAGGTTGCAGCCCGAGGCGATCTGGCCGGTGGCCGAGACCGGATCGTAGCCGGGTGAATCCATGAAGGTGAAACCGCGCGCCGTCACCGGCTCGGCGTAGCGATAGACGCCGGCGAGCGGCGTCGTGCCGCCCTTCATCGCCGCGCCGAGCGACTTCTCGAGGATGGTCGTCAGACCGCCCTTCTTGTTGCCGGGGCTCGGATTGTTGTCCATCGAGCCGCGGTTGCGGGCGGTGTAGTCCTCCCACCAGCGGATCAGCTCGACGAGCTTCTCGCCGGTCGCGCGGTCGACGGCGCGACGGGTCAGGAGATGTTCGGCACCGTAGATCTCCGGCGTCTCGGCGAGCACCCCGGTGCCGCCCTGCGCCACCAGGAGATCGCAGGCACGGCCGAGCGCCGGATTGGCGGTGATACCGGACCAGGCGTCGGAGCCGCCGCACTGCAGTCCGACCATCAGCTCGGAAGCGGGACAGGGAACGCGACGGGCCCGATCGGCGAGCGGCAGCATCTCGCGCACCTTCTCGATGCCGCGTTCGATGGTGCGGCGCAGCCCGGCGACCTCCTGGATGTTCATCGTCTGGAAGAGCGGGCCACGCTCGACCCCGTAGGCGTCGAGGAGCCAGTCGATCTGATTGGTCTCGCAGCCGAGCCCGACCATCAGCACGCCGGCGACGTTGGGATGGCGGGCGTAGCCCCACATCACCCGCTGCAACGCGTCGAAGCCCTCGCCCGACGAGGCCATGCCGCAACCGGTACCGTGGACGAAGGCGACGACGCCGTCGACGTTCGGGTAGCGCGCCATCTCCTCCGGACCGAAGGCCGAGGCGATGGCGCGGGCCGCCGTCGCCGAGCAGTTCACCGAGGTGAGCACGGCGATGAAGTTGCGGGTGCCGACCCGGCCGTCGGCGCGGCGATAGCCCATGAAGATGTCGCGGTCGGCCTCCGCCACCATCGCCGGCCGCCGGAGGTCGGTCGAGAACTCGTAGCCCTCGTCGACGTGGCGGAACTCGAGATTGTGGGTGTGGACGTGATCGCCGGCGCGGATGTCCGAGGCGGCGAAACCGATGATCTGGGCGTATTTTCGCACCGGCGCGCCGGCCGGGATGTCGACGACGGCGATCTTGTGCCCACGCGGAACGGCGACCGACGCCACCGTCCCTTCGACGGCGGCGCCGATCTCCAGGGCCCGGGTCACCGTGACGACGTTGTCGGCGTCGTCGAGCCGGATGAAATCCCTCATGCCTCGAGCCTCACGAGCGGAAGAACATGGTCAGTTCGGGGAAGAAGAACACGAGCGCCAGCACCAGGAGCTGGATCGCCATGAACGGCAGGAAGCCACGGAAGATGTCCTGCAGGCTGATCTGCGGCGGGGCGACCGACTTCAGATAGAAGGCCGCCGGGCCGAAGGGCGGTGACAGGAACGACACCTGCATGTTGACGCAGAACAGGATGCCGAACCACACCGGCACGAAGCTGCGGGCGTCGACCAGCGGCGAAAAGATGCCGATCTCCTCGACCGGCAGCTTCAGCACGATCGGCAGAAACACGGGCATGACCAGCAGCACGATGCCGACCCAGTCCATGAAGGCGCCGAGGAAGAGGAAGATCACCATCATCACCGCGAGGATGGTGAGCGTCGACATCTCCGCTCCGACGATCAGGTTGGCGACGTAGGTCGGCCCGCCGGCGATGGTGTAGGCGCCGGCCAGCGCAGTGGCGCCGAAGGTCACCCAGATGATCGTGCCGGTGGAGCGGAAGGTGCGCATCAGCGCTTCCTTCACCAGCGTGAACGTGAGCTCGCCGCGGATGGCGATGAGGATCAGCACGGCGACGCAGCCCATGCCGGCGGCCTCGGTGATCCCGGTGACGCCGCCGTAGATCGAGCCGAGCACGATGAGGACGACGATCATCGGGGCGACGAGACCGCGGGTCATCTTCCAGGTGTCGTGGATGTTCTTGGCGCCGAAGACCAGCCGCGGCAGGAAGAGACCGGCGGCGAACAGCGCCGCGAACAGGGCGATCCGATCGAGACCGTAGGGCTTGTAGTCGTCCGGCTTCAGAAGACCGAAGTGGTTCTGCGTCTCGATCATCGCCGCATGGGCGAGCCCGAGGCCGCCGGCGACCGCGCCGAGCCACAGGAGGAAGGTGACGAACGCGAGGCGCTTCTCACCCGGCGGCAGCTCGTCCTCGTCGGGTTCGGGCAGCGGCGCCAGCGACGGGTTCAGCTTGGTGCGGACGATGATGTAGACGATGTAGAGACCGCCGAGGATGAAGCGGGGCACGAAGGCGCCGCGGAACAGCGCGTCGATCGAGGTGTCGGTGATGAGGCCGTACATGATCAGCACGATCGACGGCGGGATCATCGTCCCGAGCGAGCCGGAGGCGCAGATCGTGCCGACCGCCATGTTCTGGTCGTAGCCGAGACGCAGCATCTGCGGCAGCGCGATGAGGCCGAGAAGCACCACTTCGCCACCGATGATGCCCGACATGGCGGCCATGACGATGGCCATGATCGAGGTGACGATGGCGATGCCGCCGCGGGTGCGGCTCAGCCACAGGAGCAGGCTGTCGTACATGTCTCGGGCGATCGACGATCGTTCGAGCAGTGTCGCCATCAGGATGAACAGCGGGACCGAGATCAGCACGTAGTCGGTGGCGAGCCCGTACATGCGCTGCGCCAGGATGTTGAGCGGGCCGGTGCCGAAGTGGCCGTAGAGCAGGTTCGGCCCGAACTTCATCACCATGACCACCACGGCGAGGAAGCCGGAGGCGAAGCCGAGGGGCATGCCGATCGCCAGCAGCAACAGCATGCCGAGCATCACCACGAGCGAGATCGTACCGATGTCCATGAGTGTCCGTCCCGTGTCTTCGCCGGCTCGGATGCCCGAAAGGCGCCGGTCTCTCGTTTCGTCGCGGGTGAAGTGGTGGCGCGCCGTCGCCGCGGATCAGCCCGCGGCGGAACGCTTTCGCGCGGCGTGTTCGGCGGCGCGCTCGGCCGCATGCTC
Organism: uncultured Alphaproteobacteria bacterium; assembly: GCA_937873675.1. GTDB lineage: Bacteria > Pseudomonadota > Alphaproteobacteria > Rhizobiales > Ancalomicrobiaceae > CALBKH01. The sequence goes on from CALMYM010000074.1 coordinate 16,283, forward strand.
GGCTTCGCGTCGGGCGTCGATCTCGGCCTCGGAACGGCGGATCGCCTCGACGTCGACGTCGACCTCGTCGAGGATGGAGTGCTCCTGCGCGGTGCGACCCCAGTCGGCGATCAGATTGGAGACCGCCTGAATGGCGGTGAGCGTCACCACGATCAGGATGAGCGGCTTGATGGTGGCCGGCAGCGGCGGGTCCCAGGCGGTGCCGAAGGTCTCCCAACGCATCATCTTGGCCCAGGCTTCGCCGAAGCCGCCCCAAACCACCGAAAAGACGAAGATCAGCAGCAACATCGTCGAGACGACGTCGAAGGTGCGCCGGAGCCACAACGGCGCCATGTCACGCAGGAGCGTGATGCGGATGTGACTGCGCTGCTGCATCGAATAGAGGCCGGCGAGCAGATAGACCGCGCCGGCGATCCACAGGGACATCTCGTTGGCCCACAGCGTCGGGCTGGCGAAGATGTAACGCATCACCACTTCGATGGTCATCACCACCACGATGACGGCGGGCAGGATCATCGAGATCCGGCTCACCGACCACGTGACGAGATCGACCGGACCGGTCCGTTCGTGCTCGACCATGGAGGTCTCCCCGACAGGGCGCGACGAGAGAGAGGAGCGGCGGGCCCGTTAACAGCCCCCCGCGATCGCCTCCCTTGACCAGGAAGGCGAGACCCGCCAGGAACGACTTTTTGCTGGCGACGAGAGCCTTGGCTTCCGCCGTGGTGGCGAACTCGTCCCAGGAGGCCTGCGCCGCCTTGTGGAAGGCCTGGCGATCGGCGGCGCTCCAGTCGGAGACGGTCACGCCCTTGGCCTTGAGCTTGGCGGCGGCCTCGTTGTTGGCCTTGTCGCCGGCCATCGCCTGACGCAGCGCCAGCTTCTCCATGGCGACTTCCATGATCCGGCGCTGAGCCGCCGGCATGCCGTCCCACTTGGCCTTGTTGCAGGCGAGGTGGTCGGACGGCATCGAATGGAAGCCGGGATAGTTGGCGTGCTTGGCGATGTCGTAGAGGCCCATCGCCATGTTGTTGGCGAGGATCGAGGCGTCGGCGCCGTCGATGATGCCGGTCTGCAGCGCGGTGAAGACTTCGGTGAAGTCCATCACCACCGGCTTGGAGCCGAGCTTCTCGAAGATCTTGGTCTCCATGCCCGGGGGCGAACGGAACTTCCAACCCTTGAGGTCGTCGATCTTGGCGAGCGGCTTGGTCGAGGCGAGCGACTCCTGGCCGACCACCCACCAGCCGATGAGCTGCATGTCGTACTTGTTGTAGAGCTTCTGGGCGACGTCCTTGCCGCCGCCGAGGAGCAGCCAGCTCAGCTGCTGATAGGGCGTGTCGTAGCCGCCCATGATGTCGCCGACGAACTGGAAGGCCGGGTTCTTACCGGTCTGATAGGCGCCGCCGGTCATGTCGCAGTCGAGAATGCCGCTCGCCGCCGCGTCGAAGGTCTCGACCGACTTCACCACCGACGAGGAATAGAACATCTCGATCTTGATGGCGCCGCCCGACATCGTCTGGACGTCGTCGACGAACATCGCGGCGTTCTTGCCCGAGATCGTCTCCGGTCCGTAGTGAGTCTGGATGCGCAGCGTGGTCGTGGCGTCGGCGGCGAAGGCGCCCGTGGCGGCCATGGTAACTGCGGCGGTCATCGCCAGAAGCGACTTCTTCAGTTTCATGGACTCTTTCCTCCTGATTGACCGGCGCCGGATTTTTTGTTGCGCCGTGGCGTTTTCTCCCTGCCGCGACCTGACGCAGCAGGCGGGACCTTAACGCCCAAATTTTCCGCTAACAAGCCGATCTTTTAAATTACTGCGAATTTTAAAATTCGTTGGACTTCTCAAAAGGCGGCTGTATCGTACCTGGACCGAGCGGCGGTCGGCCGCGGCGGACGGAGGACCTAGATGATCGACGAGAACGACATGACGCCGTCGTCCGCCTACCGGATCATCAAGCGACGTCTGATGTCCGGCGAGTTCGCCGGCGGACAGAAGCTCCGACCCGACCTCTACAAGGACGAATTCGGCATATCGGCCAGCGCCATGCGCGAGATCTTTCTGCGCCTCTCCCACGAGCACCTGCTCGAGCAGGAGGAGCAGCGGGGCTTCCATGTTCCACGTGCCTCGGAGCGGCGGCTGACCGAACTGATGCAGTTGCGCATTCTCCTCGAGTGCGAGGGGGCACGGCAGGCGATCGAGCTCGGCGACATCGAATGGGAGGCGCGCCTCAACGCCGCCCACTACAAACTCGCCCACCTCGAGACCAAGATGCGGGCGACGTCCGATCTGACCCAGTACATCGGCATGTGGACCCGGGTGGACTGGGAGTTCCACGACACGCTCCTGTCGGCCTGCCCGTCGGAGACGCTGCGTCAGACCCATCGCAACATCTACGAGCGCTTCCGCCAGCAGGTGGTGCTGACCCTGGATTCCGCCGGTTTCCGCGAAGAGACGCTGCCCGAGCACGAGGCGATCCTCCGCGCCGCGATCACCCGCGACACCGCGGGCTGTTGCCGCGCGCTCGAGAGCCATCTGCAGACGCTGCGCGAGGACCTGCGGCGTCAGAAGATCCCCGCCTGACCCGGCCCCAGGAGCGAGTGGCGGATGACCGTTTCCGGATATTTCGATCTGACCGGCCGTACCGCCCTGGTGACCGGCTCCAGCATGGGGATCGGCTTCACCCTGGCGCGCGGGCTGGCGGCGCACGGCGCCCGCGTCGTCGTCAACGGCCGTGATCGCGAGCGCCTCGAGGCCGCCGCGGCGGCGCTGCGCGACGGCGGGGCCGAGGTGAGCGTCGCCGCCTTCGACGTCACCGACGCCGCGTCCGTGAACGAGGCGATCGAGCGGATCGAGGCGGAGACCCCGATCGACATCCTGATCAACAACGCCGGCATGCAGTACCGCACGCCGCTCGAGGACTATCCCGACGACAAGTGGGACCTGCTGCTGCGCACCAACGTCACCAGCGCCTATCTGGTCGGCAAGGCGGTGGCGCGACGGATGATCCCGCGGCGCGCCGGCAAGATCGTCAACATCGCCTCGGTGCAGAGCGAGTTGGCGCGTCCCGGCATCGCCCCCTACACCGCCACCAAGGGCGCGATCCGCAACCTGACGCGCGGCATGGCGACCGACTGGGCGAAATACGGCATCCAGGTCAACGCCATCGCGCCCGGCTACTTCAAGACGCCGCTCAACCGCGCCCTGGTCGAGGACCCGGATTTCACCGCCTGGCTGGAGAAGCGCACGCCCGCCGGCCGCTGGGGCGACGTCGAGGAACTCATCGCCGCGGCGATCTTCCTCGTCGGCTCCGGCTCCTCCTTCGTCAACGGCCACGTCCTCTACGTCGACGGCGGCATCACGGCTTCCCTGTGAGTGGTGACCCGACCATGACCCGACCGCACGTCGCCTTTCTCGGAACCGGCCTGATGGGTGCGCCGATGGCCGCCAATCTGGCGAGGGCCGGCTTCCCCGTGACCGCCTGGAACCGCAGCGCCGAGAAGGCCGAGCCGTTGCGCGCCCTCGGCGTCGCCGTCGCCGCCACGCCGACCGCGGCGGTCGGCGACGCCGACGTCGTCGTCACCATGCTGTCGAACGGTGGATCGGTCGCCGACCTCCTCTTCGCGCAAGGGGTCGCGGCGGCGATGCGGCGGGGCGCCGTCGTCGTCGACATGAGTTCGGTGAAGCCGACCGAGGCCCGCGACCACGCCACGCGATTGGCGGCGATGGGCATCGACCACGTCGACGCGCCCGTCTCCGGCGGTACGCGGGGCGCGGAAGCGGCGAGCCTCGCGATCATGGCCGGCGGCGATGCGGCGGTGATCGAAACGGGGCGACCCGCACTCGAGGCGATGGGCCGGCCGGTGCGCGTCGGCCCGCACGGCGCCGGCCAGCTCGCCAAACTCGCCAATCAGGCGATCGTCGCGGTGACCATCGGCGTCGTCGCCGAGGCGATGCTGCTGATCGAGAAGGGCGGCGGCGATCCGGCGGCGGTGCGTCTGGCGCTCAAGGGCGGCTTCGCCGACTCGATCGTCCTGCAGCAGCACGGCGAGCGCATGACGACCGGCAACTTCGTGCCCGGCGGCCGGTCGGTGAACCAGCTGAAGGACATCGTCAACGCCCTCGAGGCGGCGAGCGCCTGCGGCCTCACGTTGCCGCTGACCGAACAGATGCGCGCCCGCTTCGAGCGTTTCGTCCGCGATCTCGACGGCGCCGAGAAGGACCACGCCGGGATCTATCTCGAACTCCTCGAACTGAACGGGATCGACTGATGGCGGGACCCGACGGCATCCGCGTTCTCGTTCTCGGCGGCGCCGGCATGATCGGCCGCAAGCTCGCCGGTCGCCTCGCCGTCGAGGGGATCGGCCGGCCGATCGGCGAACTCGTGCTCCACGACCTCGTCGAAGCGACGGGGATCGAGGCCCCCTTCCCCGTCCGCGCCATCACCGGGACCATCGCCGATCCGGCCGAGGCGTCCCGGCTGGCGGCGCTGCGGCCCGACGTCGTCTTCCATCTGGCGGCGATCGTCTCGGGCGATGCGGAAGCGAATTTCGACAAGGGTTGGGACGTCAACGCCCGCGGCTCCTGGCACCTCTTCGAGGCGCTGCGTGCCGAGCACGTCGCCAGCGGCGGTGCCCATGTGCCGCGCGTCGTCTTCGCCTCGTCGATCGCCGTCTACGGCCCGCCGTTCCCGGAGAAGATCGGCGACGATTTCCTCACCGCGCCGCAGACCTCCTACGGCGCGCAGAAGGCGATGACCGAACTCCTGCTCGCCGACTACTCGCGCAAGGGCTTCATCGACGGTGTCGGCATCCGCCTGCCGACCATCTGCGTGCGTCCGGGCAAGCCCAACCTCGCCGCCTCGTCGTTCTTCTCCGGCATCATCCGCGAGCCGCTGAACGGTCAAGAGGCGATCCTGCCGGTCGCCGACACGGTGCGCCATTGGCACGCCTCGCCGCGTTCGGCCGCCCGCTTCCTGACCCATGCCGCCGAACTCGACACTGCCATGCTCGGCAGTCGGCGCAGCCTCGCCATGCCGGGCGTATCCTGCACGGTCGCCGAACAGATCGAGGCGCTTCGGTCGATCGCCGGCGAGGCGGCGGTGAAGCTGATCCGCCGCGTCCCCGACGAGCGCATCGCCCGCATCGTCGACGGCTGGCCGCGCGATTTCGATCCGGTGCGGGCACGAGCGCTCGGGTTCACGGCGGAAGAGAGTTTCGAGGAGATCGTCCGCATCCACATCGAGGACGATCTGCCGCGAGCGAGATGAATATGCCGATCGGCGGCGTCCGTGATCGAGGCGGGCGACGGCCGAGGCGAGACCGACACATTCGAACGATGGACGCCATCGGCGAACGGGAGGACATCATGGGCAGCAGACTACGGCTCGAAGGCAAGCGCGTGTTGGCGACCGCCGCGGGTCAAGGGATCGGCCGGGCGACCGCCATCGCCATGGCTGAGGAAGGGGCGAAGGTCTTCGCCACCGACATCAACGAGGCGACGCTCGCCGAACTCGCCTCCCTCGGCCATCCCGGTATCGAGACATTCGTCGTCGACGCGCGCTCCGACGCGTCGGTGAAGGAGGGCGTCGCCCGCGCCGACCCGGACGTGCTCTTCAACTGCGCCGGCTTCGTCCATGCCGGCACGATCCTCGACTGCACCGACGCGGACTGGGAGTTCGCCTTCGATCTCAACGTCCGTTCGATGCTGCGCACCATCCGCGCGGCACTGCCGAAGATGCTGGAACGCGGCGTCGGATCGATCATCAACATGTCGTCGGCGGCGTCCTCGATCATCGGCGCCCCCAACCGCTTCGTCTACGGCACCACCAAGGCGGCGGTGATCGGCCTGACCAAGTCGGTCGCCCGCGACTACATCACCACCGGCGTGCGCTGCAACGCCATCTGCCCCGGGACGGTCGAGAGCCCGTCGCTGCACGATCGACTGCGCGCCACCGGCGACTACGAGGCGGCGATGAAAGCCTTCATCGCCCGCCAGCCGATGGGCCGCATCGGTCGCGCCGAAGAGATCGCCGCCCTCGCCGTCTATCTCGCGTCCGACGAGAGCGCCTTCACCACCGGCCAGGCCTGCGTCATCGACGGCGGCTGGTCGGGCTGACGGCGTCGGCATCCCCCGTGGTTCCCTCTCCCGTGTGAAGGTCGGCTGTCATGACCCAGAAGAAAGATCCGGCGACGCTGCGTTCGCGGCAGTGGTTCGACAATCCCCTCGACCGGGAGATGACGGCCCTCTACCTCGAGCGCTACCTCAACTACGGCCTCACCCGCGAGGAGTTGCAGGGCGGAAACCCGATCATCGGCATCGCCCAGACCGGCTCGGATCT